>JAILFQ010000001.1 GCA_024697505.1 Lachnospiraceae bacterium | reverse complement strand
ACAGACGGTGCAGACAACTGGGATAACTTCCTTGTAATCCTTCAGACAACACCAACAGGCCATGCTGCTGCAGAGGCTGAGGGATATGCAGAATATGCTGTAGTCAGAGCAGACAACTACGGTTGGGGCGATGGATATGCTGCAGCAACTCCTACATGTGACTATGTATGGGAAACATTTAAGGATGATATGTACGGTGCGGATGTGGTGCTTTCCGTTACAAACAACGGTGCTACAGCAGATGTTAAGGCAGTTATAACAACAGCTTCCGGCACAGTTTACAATCAGACCTACACAGGAATTACAACAGGCGGAGCTCTTAATTTCTGCTTAACATGTGAAAAGGCTTATCTTGCAATAAAGTAGTAAATATATAACCGGTAAAGTTACAGACTGTCCGGCTAAAAAATAAGTCCCCCGGGACCCGTTCGGTTGGGGTATATGCTCCGACCGGGGCGAAGTCCCGGGGAATTTTAAAAATGGAGAATTCTATGAAAAAAGAACATTTTTTCAAATTAATATGTGTGGTAATCATATTTACTTTTCTCTGCGCCTGCGAAAAACAGGGCGAGGCAGAGGATTTAACAAAGACATACAGTGAGGACGGGGTGGAAGTATCATTTTCTACCGATAAAAGCGAATACAAAGCAGGTGAAAGTATTACTTTTACCATTAATATAGAGAACAAGAGATCTTACTGGAGAATTGCTAAGGGAAGTTTTTCCTACCTTCTTTCCGACGGACTTTCTTTTGCGGAGGGTGAAGAGTTTAACAATGGTTATGATGTTATAGACTGCGGAAAATCATTTACAATTACGGGAAGTCTTAGCGGGGATCCGGAAAAGATAAAAGAAGGAGCAAGTCTTAAGAACAATACTTTCGGAGAGACAAAAAAGCCTTCTTCAAATGATGCGGGGGTTGTTACCGTTAAACCTTATACAAGCATTAAGTACAATGGATGCGATGTAAGTCTTAAGTTTACTTTTGAATTTGCCATGTATCAGAATCCGACAGATTTTTCAAGCTCTGCCAAAAATAATGCAAAAACCGTTACCTGCCACGATCCTTCAATATTTGTGGATAAAGACGGAAGTTATTATGTATTCGGAACTCACCTGGGAATGGGAATTTCAGAGGATCTTAGAAACTGGGTTTCTAAAGAATCGGCTTTCAGGGCATCATTTACAAGTGAGGTTATAGAGAAAATAAGAGAGTGGAACAGGGATTCCGGTTCCTGGTACGGCTATCTTTGGGCACCGGATGTTATCTACAACGAAGCTATGGGAAAGTACTGTATGTACCTTTCCGCAAACGGAGACGACTGGGTTTCAAATATAGTACTTCTTACCGCAGATAAGGCAGAAGGCCCTTACGACTATGCGGGAAGTGTTATTTACGGTGGCTTTACAGAGGAAACCTATTCTTTAACCGATGTGGAAAAAGTTACGGGAGAAAAGACTATCCCTCAAAGATATGTAACAAACGGTGTTGTTAACAGAAAGTGGGGAGATGAGTACCCTAATGTTATCGATCCTTGTGTCTTTTATGATGATGAAGGTAAACTTTGGATGTCTTATGGTTCCTGGTCCGGCGGTATTTTTATTATTGAACTGGACGAGAAGACCGGGCTTAGAGATTACAGCGTAAGCTATGCAACAAATGATCATTCGGACGCTTATTTCGGAAAAAAGATAGCAGGCGGAAAGTATGTTTCCGGAGAAGGTTCCTACATTCAAAAGATAGGAGATTATTATTACCTCTTTATTTCCTACGGCGGTCTTGAGGCGGCAGCAGGCTACAATATGAGGTATTTCAGAAGTGAAAGACCGGACGGAAACTATGTTGATGCGCTTGGCAATACGGCATATTATGATAAATACATACAAAACTTTAATGATAGCAGGGGTATAAGGATTTTTGGCTCTTATAAGTGGAGAAACATGACCTACGCTCAGGTTGCCCAGGGCCATAACTCAGCCTTTGTGGACAGCGACGGTAAAGCATATCTTGTCTTCCATACAAGGACTTCCAACGGAAGCGAAGGCCATTTTGTAAAGGTACATCAGCTCTTTACAAATGAGGACGGATGGCTGGTTGCTGCTCCTTACGCAACTGACGGAGAGACGTTAAATGCCGGAGACAATACGGCGGAAAACCTTGCAGGTGAGTATGAGATAATAACTCATGAGCTTGCTTTAAACTACAAGAATTATGAAAGCAACAAGACGGAGGTTATTAATCTTAACACCGACGGAAGTGTTACAGACGCAGCGGGAGAGAAGATAGGAAGTTTTGAATGTGTAAGCGGAACATCTTATTTCCATATTACAATCGGGGAAGAACTTTATAAGGGTGTGGCACTTAAAATGAATGTTGAAAACTATAAGGTTGAAACCACAGTATTTACCGTACTTGGAGATACAGACCAGATTACCTTGTGGGGAAGTAAAACCGTTAAGTAAAGAGAAATAAGAAGAAAAAAGAAAGAAGAAATAAAAAGGGGTTGTGACAAAGTCACAACCTCTTTTCGATGTATGAAGTCAATAAGGAGAACATAAGCTGATTAAAATTATCTTCCGAGGAACTTCTTAAGAGCGCCTCTTTCACCAAGTTCTGCAATATCTTTTAAGTAAGAACCTACAAGCTCAACATTTTCATCTGTTGCAAGGTTCTGCTCCCAAAGGCTTTCATTACCAAGAGCGATTTTTGCAATGGCCTTATAATCGCCTGTGTGGTCATTCCAGAGCTTCTTCCAGAAATCTATATATTCCGGTGCATCATTAAGTGCAATGTCCTCATTTCCTCTCTTACCGCGGTAGAAGGTAACAAGAGATGCAAAAGAGAAGAGTATGTGCTTTGGAAGCTTATGAAGATTGTTTACAGAATCGTTGTAAGACGGAAGAAGTCTTGTTTTAAACTTTGTTGTGGAGTTAAGAGCTATGGACATAAGCTCGTGGCGAATGTACGGGTTCTTAAATCTTTCAACAACACTGTCTGCAAAAGCCTTCATCTGGTCTGCAGGAAGGTTGATTGTCGGGTTTACAACATCATAAATAAGCTGATGTACGAATTCTCCAACATCTCCGTCCTCAACGCTTTCGCGTACTGTATCGATTCCCGCAAGGTATGCAATAGGAACCATACCTGTATGAGAACCGTTAAGGATCTTAACCTTACGCTGTTTGTAAGGAGTGATATCGTCTGCGAATATAACATTAAGTCCTGTGGAATCTGCAGGAAGTTTAGCCTGTACAAAAGGCTCCTTCTTAAGAACCCAGAGGTGGAAGATCTCTGCCTTAACAATGTTATTGTCGTTAAAGCCCGTTTCTTCACAGATCGCAGCAGCATTGTCACGAGGATAGCCCGGTACAATTCTGTCTACGAGGGTTTCTGTATAGTGGTTATCGTTGTTCATCCAGTTAATGAATGCTTCGTCGTAACCCTTGATCTTTGCGAGTTCGTTTAAAACTCTCTTAAGCTCGGCTCCGTTGTGGTCTATAAGCTCACAAGGGATAATTGCAAGACCTGCCTCCTTGCTGCCCTTAAAGAAGTCGTAACGCTCTTTTAAGAAGGCAAGAATCTTGCCGGGGAAGCTCTTAGGACATACGGTAAAATCTGTATCGTTTTCGTCAAGAGCAATACCTGCTTCCGTAGTGTTGGAAATAATAACTTCAAGGTCCTTTGAGTGAGCGTAGGAGAGATATTTATCATACTGTGTGAAAGGATTGATAAAATCGCCTAAAACATCAATGATCTGACGGGACTGAATCTTTTCACCCTTATCTATGCCTTCAAGGCAAAGAGTGTAAAGGCCGTCTGCCTGGGCAAGGTTCTCAACACGTCCTACAGGCATAGGCTGTACCACAACAACATTTGAGTTGATGGCCCCCTTATCGTTAAGGTCCTGTAAAATCCACTCTACGAACGCGCGGAGGAAGTTTCCTTCACCAAACTGCATGATCTTGATAGGGCGGTCTTTCTTTTCGTAATTCTTAGCATTTAATTCTTTCATAATGCACTATCCTTTCTATTTAACGCTAAACTGCGTCGGTATAACCTCTTCGCTTTCTTTGTCGAAGAGATAAACATTTTTATATGGAATATAGAATTTAATGTCTATATCCGTTTCAGGGGTATCGTGCGGGTCAATTTTAAGTATTGCCTGTACGCCCTCAATGTTTACATAAACATTTGTGTTGTCTCCAAGTAATTCTGTAAGTTCGGAAGTGCAGGAGATTTCATATGACGGGTCGTTGTTTTCTTCGTTTTCAAGCTTAACTGCTTCAGGACGGAAACCGAATACAAGCTCTTTTCCGTCGTATTTCTTAAGAGTGGCTGCATCAATAATCTTTGTAAGATCCAGTTTGTTTGTTCCTATTGTTACACAAGAGCCTTCAAGCTTTGTTCTTAAGAGGTTCATAGGCGGTTCTCCTATAAAGCCTGCAACAAACATGTTAACCGGTTTAAAGTAAAGGTCGTAAGGAGTACCGATCTGCTGAATATAACCATCCTTCATAACAACGATCCTGTCGGCCATGGTCATGGCTTCGGTCTGGTCATGAGTAACATATATTGTGGTTGCGCCGGTTTCACGGTGGATCTGTGTGATTTCGGAACGCATGGTAACTCTCTGCTTGGCATCAAGGTTTGAAAGAGGTTCGTCCATAAGGAAAACGCCAACTTTTCTAATGATGGCACGTCCAACGGCAACACGCTGTCTTTGTCCGCCGGAGAGAGCACGAGGCTTTCTGTCCAAATAGTCTGTAAGACCAAGGATCTTGGCGGTCTTTAAAACTCTTTCTTCAATAACATCTTCATCTACGCCCTGAAGTGTGAGACCAAATGCAAGGTTATCATAAACAGACATCTGAGGATAAAGAGCGTAGCTCTGGAAAACCATGGCTATTTCTCTTTCACGAGGGCCCTTGTCATTTGCGCGGACATCGTTTATGAAGAGATCTCCTTTACTAATATTTTCAAGTCCGGCTATCATTCTAAGAGTAGTGGACTTTCCACAACCGGATGGGCCTACAAACACTATAAATTCGCCCTTTTCCACGTCAAGGTTGAAGTTGTGAACCGCATGGAATCCGTTAGGATATATTTTGATTATATCTTTCAGTGACAGATAAGACATTCGTTTTCTCCTTTATGTATATGTTTATGTGTTTTACACAAGAATAACCGTTTTAAAATACGCCTGCCAGCCTTAAAAGTGCAATGGCGGCAAACATGGTAAATATTGAAACCACGCTTGTAAATACAACAAGCTGTCCGGCAAGCACATCATCACCGCCCATTTCACCGGCCATAATGGCACTGGAAACCGCTACCGGTGTTGAAAATGCCGCTACATAGGCTGCAAAATGAGCACCGCTGGTATTTTTCATTACAAAGAATGCAAATGAAAGGGCCAAAACCGGAACAACAATGCAACGAAGCACCGTTCCAAGTACGAGAGGCTTTATTCTCTTTCCTACAGCGGAAAATTCAAATCTTCCTCCAAGGACCACCAGAGCAATAGGTGTAGCACAGGCACTCAGACTCTTAAGAGTAGAGAAGAGCGGTGTTATGTCCGAGAGTCGGAAATTAAAACCAATGCTTGCAAAGAGCCTTCTTATAAGCTGAGCTGCAAGGCCGCAGACAACGCCTATTATAAGAGGATTTTTAACAATACCCAAAAGGATTTTCTTTGCATCCGGCTTACCCATTTCTTCATTATCTGTGAATATTGTAAGGGTAATAACCGCAAGTACATTTAAACTCGGTACAAAGAAGGCAGACAAGAGGCTTGCCGCCTGGGAGCCCTCTGCTCCAAATAATGATGATGCAAGAGAGAGACCTATAAGTGCAAAGTTCGAACGAAACATTGCCTGTATAAGTACTCCTCTGGTACCGGGCTTGTTTTTATAAGGCACAGTAAAGAGTACAGCAAGTAAAAAGATTACAAGCAGTGCGACTTCACTGTAAAGGACAAAGGAAAAATCTATGCTTCCCAGATCCTCAATCTGATAAACATTTAAGAATAGCATTACAGGAAGCAAAACTCTGAATACAAGTTTGTTTCCCATAAGCAGGAAAGGTTTATCAAGAAAGTTTATTCTTTTAAGGAAGTAACCGAGAGCCATTAAAAAGACTATCGGCAATACTGCATTGGCAGCAAATAAAAATGTATCGCCCATGGTATCCTCTAAATACTTGAAAGGTCGTAGTACTCATCCAAACAAATGCTGGTTCCCATTATCATTTCATTAAAAAGGGAGCGGGCATCTTTAAGTGTAAGGCCGGAGAGAAGAGGCTGGTTTGCAAATGCCTCAAATATCTCGTTAAGGTCTCTGTGCTTAATTCCAAGGTATGTTGCTTCTATGTTAAGCGCGTTTCTTAAAATAAGGTTTTGCACTATAACTGGCGGGTTTGTTGCAGGAATAGGAGTAATGCTTCCTTTGTCAAAAAGGATATTTGTCTCTACTACCGAACCGATTGGCAGGAAAGGAACCTGACCTGCATTTAAAATGTTTGCGTTTGTTTTATGCGGCTTTATTCCGAGGTAGGCTTTAATGATATGGATAAGCTCCTCGTCGCTTTTATTAAGGTTGAAAAGTTCTGTGCCGTTTGCAAGACGCATTGTTTTATCTATTTTTTCCTGACGGTCTTTCTTTCTGTAATCCACACTGGTAAGGTGGAAAAGGAAGTCTTCTACCGTCTCTTTGTCTTTTAAGTACCAGTTTCTGTCCATAAATTCAACCAGGTGTCTGTCGCCTGCTGCGGCAAGTACGCCAAATCTGTTGAAAAGGTCCATTTTAACTTTGTTTCCGTAGGCAAAAGGATTGGACTTGAAATCGAATGGGTCGTCTTTCTCTTCGTAGTAGCCGGTTTCAAAGAATTTTTCTTCAAAGCCCGGAAGAAGAGAGAAGAGGTCTTTGTCTTTGTACTTTGCTTTGGTTATCCATGTAAAGTGGTTGATACCGCAAACCTCGGCTTCGATTTCGTGTCTGTCGGGTCTTGAAATCTTAAGTTCTTCCTTTGCTACGCAACATAAGAAGTTCTCTGCATGGAAAACCTCGTGGCAGCAACCGATTGCTTTTATTTCCGGAAAAACATCATAAAGAGTCTTGGTGCAGATTGTCATCGGATTTGTAAGGTTAATAACAAAAGCATCCGGACATATTTCCTTAATTGCTTTTGCAAAACCCTCATATATAGGCACCGTACGCATTGCTCTCATAACACCGCCGGGACCGACCGTATCTCCTACAGACTGGTAAACACCGTACTTTTCAGGTGCGTGTACATCAACCGCCATTTCATCCAGAGTTCCCGGAAGAATGGAGAGTGCGACAACATCGGCATCTTTTAAAGCATCCTCAAGCTTTTCGTAAACTACGTAGTTCCATTTGGAGAGGCAGTTTGGGTCTTCATTAATCTTATTGCCTATTATCTGGTTATAACGTGCAGCAGGAATATCGATGTCATAAAGAGCGATTTCCCCGCCAAGTTCTTCGCAAAGAGCAAGGTCTTTCATAAAAACTCTTGCCCAGGCTTTGGAACCGCCACCTATATATGCAAG
>JAILFQ010000014.1 GCA_024697505.1 Lachnospiraceae bacterium | reverse complement strand
CCCATCAAGGTTTAATAAAACCTCAGGTATGTAGGAACAATTGTACCCCAGCGCCCTCTTGCCTTCTTTTATAGCCTTTTCCACCAGCTCGTTTTGAGCATCGCACAAAAGGTTCTCAAAGAAGATCATGTGCTTTAAATCCCTCATAATAAACCCCTTTCACACATAAGTTTCCAATACCGCTCTTTTAATTCTATCATTTTATTGTGAAAATAAAAACAGGAAATTATGGCAAATATAAAAAAGGAGCGCAAAAATGACACACCACCCCCGTCCCCAAAAGTGTCAAAAAAGGAGCGTGTAAAAAAACTCTCGTTTTTTCACACGCTCCGCAACACATATATACTTAATACCTTCTTACAAGTGTTTATCTCTTTTTATCTTGTCGTAATGCTTCTGGAAAAGCGGCTCAAGAGCTGCCGTAAGCTTCATATCAAGATTGAAGAAGTAAACTACAAATGTGAGTACAAAAAGTGCAACAAGCACAATTGCAATTATTAAAAGAACTGTTAAAAATGTCTGCATTCTCTTTTCCTCCTTCTTGTTACCAGGACTGCTCGTCCGGAAGAATTTCCAGTGTAGGGTCTATAGGCTCCTCGTTAAGAACAAGTCTCATGTACTGGTTAACCTGGTCTCTTACGCCCTGTCTGGAAACGATTCTTGGGTCGAAGAGGTCGTGGCCTACCCAAATAAGCTTAATGCCCTTTTCTCTTGCCTTTTCCTCAAACTGTCCGTGCATTCCGTCAAGAGCCTTACAAGCCATGTGCTCCCAAAGAATGACCATATCTGCGTTAAATTCTTCGCAGAACTGCCAAAGCTCATCAAGAAGTACCTTGTAGCCACCGTGGGTACGGTTTCTCATTATCATGTTCTCGTTAAGCCATGCCATGTCGTAAAGAGCCTTTTCCTTGTCATCCTCGGAAAGGATTCTTGTGGATACCATGGAAAGCATGTCCGTAAGAGGAATTATTCCCCAGCAGTTCTGAAGCCAGATAAGGAAGTCCATGTAATAGTGGGACTGTACACCCCAGACAATTGCACGGTGTCTGTATTCCTTAACTATTCTCTTCTTTTTATCGTAAGCTTTTCTTGCAAGCTCTGTAATCTTTTTATCCGCATCCGCAAAAGCCTTAACCTTACCACAGATGGCCATGTAGTTGGTTTCTGTGTAAAGAGCAAGGTTGGAACCGAATACCTGCGGATATTCCGTCTTGTTCATGTCTAACCATTCCTGACGGGCCTTTGTGGACTCGTTTACACGGTGAGCACATTCAAAGTAATAGTCCCAGTCCCACTTGGCACCGGTATGGTCTTCAATAAACTTAATGGCATTTCTCATTTCCTGAGCCGCATATTCCTGAACGTCATCTTCTCTGTGGCGAAGAGGAGCTGCAAGCTGGAAACAAGGAACTCCGTCTTCAAGTTCCAGACGCTTGGAAATAACACCGTTACCCATAAGGGAACCGTCACAGGTTGTATTACACTGAATAGCGCAGGCTCCGAGGATCGGGAAGTCGTCTTCTATGGAAACTCCTGCTTCTGCGGCAGGCATAGGGCAAACATCTCCCGGAAGGCCGTATTCCTGCACAACGTCAAGATAATGGCAGGCAGCAAACTGGTTTAACAAAACGCCTACGTAAACAGAAGGAGTTTCTCTGGAAAGACCTTTAAGTGTAGGAAAACCCATCATAAAAACGGTCATTTCGTTTTCGTCGCAAAGAACAACCTTCTTATTAAGCTTCTCGTCGTTTCCGATACGCTTATCTGCCTTAAATACGTTATCAAGCAGCAGAGCAATATCTTCCATAACAAGGTCAAACTCTGTGTGGGCAATTCTTAAATACTCACCGCGAAGTCCCTGTGTATGGCGGTCTAACATCATTGGAGCGGCAAGATAGTTGCACATCCATCTGTATCTGAAAAATGCTTTAATATTTCTTGGCTTTATAATGAACTTTGCAAGAATGCCCATTATCTTAAGCCATCTTGTGTAATCGTAAAAAGTATCTTTAAAACCTCTCCACTCACGGCGGCGTCTTACACGTCCCGGCTTGTAGAGTTTACCTAAATTCTTTCCGCCCGGTACTTTACTCATTTGCTGCACCTCCCTGAATCTTCTTAATTTCCATACTTTCCACGAAGGCCTGCACTCTGGTTCTTAACTGGCCGGAATTACCAACCGCATAAGGACGGTCTATGGTAAGCACAGGGTATGAAAAATCGTTATGAAGAACGGTTGAACCAACCATTCTCTCATATGCCCAAGGGTCGCAGAACTTCATCTGCTCGTAAATGATACCGTCTGCCTTGTACTCTTTTGCAATCTCCGCAACATACTTACGTCTGTCCTGAATCTTGTCCTGATTCATGTATCTCGGGCACTGGCTGTGAGTCATGTAATGACGGCAAACCTGAGTAAGTGCGTCCTCCTTGTCGTTAAGTTCTATCGGAACACGGCCCGGAAGGGAACCGTAACAGAAACGGTCCGCACATACATAAGCGTCTGAATCCTCAATAAGTTTTATCATGTCCACATCATCAATTTCAGAACCTACAACCACTACTCTTGCACGCTTTTCCTTGGCATCCGGCTCTCTTGTCTTTAACTCTTCAAGAGTTTCTTCAAGCTTATCTAAAATAAGATGCTTTGGACAAACAAAACTTACCAGAGTAATAATGTGGAATTCGTAGCCGGTAATGCGCGGCTTTAATTCCTTACGGAAATTACCTATTTCTGTAATGATCCTGCATATCTTGTTGTGCTCTTCCACAGACTTTCTGATGGCTTCATCGGAAATATCTATTCCAAAATTTTTATGAAGTGGTTCCAGAATGTGGTTTTTACACTGAAGCACGTAAAGAGCCAGTCCGTTTTCATCACACTTCATAGGGATTTCCATGTAATCAAAGAAAAATTTCTCTTTGTCCATGGTCTTTAAAAGTTCCATATTTTCAACGCATCTGTTTAACATGGAGCAGCCGTCCGGTGCAATCATGCAATCCGCAAAATTAAATCCGCCTTCTACCGCACGCTCAAGTAAAGCTCTTGTGTACTCGCAAAGAAAACTTGTAAGATAATAAGTACCAACCTCCATAGAGCCTGTACGAGGTGCGCGAAGTCTTACCGAAAATGCACCCGGAAGGTTAATAAGGGGTTCCGGTACGTTTTCGCAAACCGTAGCAACACACTTCTTACCTTCGGCCTGAGCCTGTCTTACAAGTTCGTTATTGGCTTCGTTAAGAAGATTTTCAAAGTAATAAAGATGCTTTAAGTCCTTCACACATTTTCCTCCTGATCATCTGCCGAAACCGGCAGAACACTACCTTAAAGTTTATCAAATTTTTATATTTTCTTCAATAAAAATACATTATTTTTAACAAAAAGCCACCGGCAGTTTACGGCAGTGTTCATAAGACAGTAACGCAAAATGGTAGGAAGATAAAGGCGATTTCAGTCGGCTTTGAGCCTTTTGATGAGTTCAGTGTATTTCGCAGCGTTTCTGAGACCCGCGTAAAACTCGTCTTCGTGCTCAAAATCATACAAAAGTTCTTCTTTGAGTTTTAAGTTTTCTTTGTGTTCATATTTACGATCGTAAGGATGTTTGTTAAAGAGCAGGCTGTTAACTTCCACAACCGTCGGAAGGGCATCGTGCTTTTCGGCCATGGTCACGGCCTGCTCCATGTATATGAGCCCGGCATCCTTATCCCCCTCAGTGAGTGCAACCTCGGCCATGCCCTGAAAGTTCTTCATTTTACGCATGAGCGAAATAGGCATAAGGTCGTTCTCGTAGAATGCATCGTAAACCGCATTGCTCTTTTTATAAAGTTCGATCCTATCCGCGGGAGCATATTGCTCACAGATCTTCCTTATGCCGATCCAGAACTCGTAAGCCAGATCTAAACACTGATGCTGGATGTGTACCACAAGTTCGTCTCCCGTCAAAAGACCTCTCATTACATCAGTTCTTGTGTCATAGTAACATGGAAGGCTTTCGGCAAGTTCGATGGCCTTTTTAAGATTCCCGGAACGCTTATAGGCGTAGACCAGACTGCCTCTGGTAAAGGAACGCACCCCTTCCTCGGCACAGTGATCCAGCAGAAACTCCCCCACTTCTATTGCACGCTCCGGTTTCCTCACCTGCCATGCATATACAAACCATGACATGATGCGGTAGTCACCGGGGTATTTTTTCAGGCTTTCCTCGGCAAGTTCCTCCATTTTCTTTCCTTCTTCGTGATTGTCATACTCCTGAAAACGCCTTATGATCTCCCCAATCTCTTTTTCCTTTTCGGCTTCTGTGCAGCCAAGAAGTTCGTCTGCGGTGACATTGAAAAAGCCTGCGATGGCAGGGATCATGGTTATGTCAGGGTAAGAATCGCCCCTCTCCCACTTGCTTACCGCCTGAAAGGTAACGCCCAGACGGTCTGCCAGTTCTTCCTGTGTGATATCTCTTTCTTTTCTTAAAACTTTGATCTTTGTTCCGATATTCATAGAATTCTCCTGTAATATGCCCCGTCGGGCTTTGTTCGGTACCGTCGGGCATATTATATTATAGCCTTAAGCATAAGGTCAAACAACCAGATATTGAGAATTTTTCTATTGATGGTTGAATTTATAGTTTAAAAAAACTCTCTTATTCGTGAGAGCTCAGTTTTTCCCATTGGTTTAACGACCCTCCAAATTTGGAGGGTCGTATTTGTATGAGAACGATATGGAAAAGCAAACCTTCCTGCCGAAGGCTTAACGTAGTCGTATATATACCGAAGTCAGATTCCAAGAAGATCGGAGAAAGCCTTTAACGCTCCGTCTGTTTCGTGAGCAAGAACCTTCTTTGCAAGGACCTTACCAAGCTGTACGCCTTCCTGGTCGAAGGAGTTTACATTCCATACAAAGCCCTGGAACATAACCTTGTTTTCAAAATGGGCAAGAAGTGCACCAAGTGCTTCAGGAGTAAGCTGCTCACCAATGATAATGCTTGACGGACGGTTGCCTTCAAAGTTCTTGTTCCTATTTTCGTCTACCTTTCCGCAGGCGAAAGCAACTATCTGGGCAGCCACGTTTGCAAGGAGTTTCTGCTGGCTTGTGCTTCCCTGGATGTCCACGTCTGTTCCTATCTGGCTGTTCTTAAAGCCTACAAACTGAAGAGGGATAATGTCTGTTCCCTGGTGAAGAAGCTGATAGAAGGAATGCTGTCCGTTTGTACCCGGTTCTCCGAATATAACAGGACCTGTCTTGTAATTTACAGGCTCTGCAAATCTGTTTACAGACTTACCGTTGGATTCCATGTCAAGCTGCTGAAGATGAGCAGGGAAACGGGAAAGTGCCTGAGAATAAGGAAGCACTGCTGTGGACTCATATCCTAATACGTTACGCTCGTAAACGCCTATAAGGGCATCCAGCATAGCAGGGTTCTTAAGAAGATCCTTTTCGGACTCAAGCTTGTCTTCTTCAGCGGCGCCCTTAAGGAAACGCTCAAACACATCCGGACCGAAAGCAAGAGAAAGAACCGCTCCGCCCACTGCAGATGTGGAAGAAAAACGTCCGCCTATATAATCATCCATAAAGAAAGCTGCAAGATAGTCGCTGCTCTTTGCAAGAGGAGATGTTTCGCTTGTTACGGCTATCATGTGCTTTGCAGGGTTAAGGCCTGCCTTTTTAAGGGCATCCTTAACAAAAGACTCGTTTGTTAATGTTTCAAGGGTTGTACCGGACTTGGAAACAAGAATAAAGATTGCATGGGCAACATCTGTAGATGCAAGGACCGCAGCCGCATCATCAGGGTCTACGTTGCTTATAAACTTTGCGTCCATCTTAAATGTTCCGTTTTTCTTTGCCCAGTTTTCAAGAGCAAGATACATAGCGCGAGGGCCCAGGTCACTTCCGCCTATACCGATCTGTACGGCTGTTGTAAACTTCTCCCCCTTTTCGTTTGTAATCTTTCCGGAATGAACATCATTTGCAAAATCGGCTACCTTCTTAACCTGCTCAAGGTAGAAGTCTCTTTTGTTTACGCCGTCCGCAATAACGTCCCCTCCAAGCTGTCCTCTTGTAAGATGATGAAGAACAAGTCTCTTCTCACCTGTGTTTATAACT
>JAILFQ010000009.1 GCA_024697505.1 Lachnospiraceae bacterium | reverse complement strand
CTATTTACATTTTTTCCTTGTGCCTCATATTTACGAGTGCTATAATCTTACTTGGGAAGATTAACATTGGGGGAGGCAACTATGCTTGGCATAAAAAGTAAAAATATTACAGAAACAGTAACAGACAGAGACCTGCTTCTTAGCCTTATGGAAAAGGCTGCAGGTGGAGATTATTCTTACGCTGATGAAAGCACTTTCAAAGACAGGGAGCTTGCAAAGAAGTATAACGAGCTTCTAAAAAGTATCGTAGTTTCCAATAACAAAATGGTTATGAAACTTAATAATGCAATGGTTACAATAGGAGACAGTTCCTGTGTTAAAACCATGATAGAACAGGTGGATTCACAGAATGTTTCCATAGATGACATAAGGGCGGCCAGTAAAGAACTTGGGGATTCAATTATGGATATTCAGGATTCCGTTATGAAGATTAAAGATAACGCTCATGCAGTAACGGAAATGTCCCAGGCTTCCATTGAGCAGATGACCGAAAGCGTTGAGCTTGTAGATAAATCTACCGAAAGAGTTGAAGAAATAAGCGACAGAACTGAACTTTTCAGAGACCAGGCCAACAAGATAAACGAAATTGTAGACATGGTTAAGAAGATTGCAAATAAAACCGGGCTTCTTGCTCTTAATGCTTCTATAGAAGCCGCCAGAGCCGGAGAGGCAGGGCGTGGCTTTTCCATAGTAGCCGGCCAAATGAAGGATCTTTCTGCGGAAACAACAACTTCTGTGGAAAAGATCGAAGACTATGTTTCGGAACTTATTGATGGGGTGGATTCCATTACAGAGTCTATTGCCAAGACATCCGAACAGCTTGCTGCCGGAAATGAAAGAGTGCACAAGTCCATAGAAAGAATCAGCGAAATGGACGGTCAGATAGATGCAATAAGTGCTTCCGTAGACCATATTTACGATGAAATAAATACCCAGACAGCCCTTACGGAAAATGTTGTGGCTTCCATTGATTCCATAGGTGAAAGCTACGATGAACTTGCGGAAGAATGCATGGCTACAGGCAAGCATCTTTACACTATTTCCAGAGCGGTGGACAAGCTTAGAAGCGACCTGGCAAGAGGCGGCGCAAAGCTTAATACACTGGACTGGCTTGTGGTCTTCGAAATCGATCACCTTATATTTACCTGGAGAGTATTCAATAACCTCGCGGGTTACGAAAAACTCAAACTGGAGCAGCTTAATAATCCTTCAGGCTGTAAATTCGGCAAGTGGCTGGGAAAACAGACAGATTCAAGGATCACCTCATCACCTGCATTTAAAAATGCGGCTAAGGTACACGAGGAACTTCACAGATATGCAACCGAATCCTGGAAGGCAAATGAAGACGGAAACAGAAAGCTTGCTCTTGAGAAATTTAACAAGGCATACGAAACCTTTACAGATCTGAGAGAAATGTTTGTTTCCCTTAGAAAAGCCATAATCGTTACAGGAGATACTGCAGTTACGGATATAGGCTGATATCTTTACAAAAATATATAAATAGACTATAATAAGCAAGTGTTTAACGAATTTAAACATTTGCTTATTTTTTAAGCAGAAAGAGAGGGAAACAAATGACGAACAGGGAATCTGAAATTTTTCGCTGGATCTGCGAAAATCCAATGATATCCCAGGAAGAACTTGCTGAAAGGGCAGGTATAACAAGGTCATCTGTTGCAGTACATATTTCCAATCTCATTAAAAAGGGCTATATTCGCGGAAAAGGTTATATTACAAGCGAACCGGGCCGCTACATTGTTATTGGCGGTGCAAACGTGGATATAGGCGGAATTCCGGATGAGAATGTGATTGACGGAGATTCGAATCCGGGCTCTATAGGAATATCATTTGGAGGGGTGGGCAGAAATATTGCCCATAATATGAGTTTGCTGGGGCTGCCGGTAGAATTTATTTCTGCTTTTGGAGACGACCCAAACGGAAAATCCATGCTGGACGATCTGGCCGTGCTCGGAATTGAATGTGCTGCTTCATTGCATACAAAGAGCTTGCCTACATCTACATATATGTACATTTCCAATAAAAACGGAGATATGCAGCTTGCGGTGGCAGATATGAAGATTACAGATCTTATTACTCCGGAGTTTATTTCCGACAAAATGAACTATATTAACCACGCATCCGCAATTATTCTGGATACCAATATTCCCGCAGAGACTATAGAATATATCCTTAAGAATGCGGAAGTCCCGGTTATTGTGGATCCGGTTTCTACGGCAAAGGGAGAAAGACTTAAACCTGTGCTTGGAATGATCCACACCATTACTCCAAACCGTTTGGAGGCAGAAATGCTTACGGGAGTAAAAATATCAAATGCAAATGATGCCGCAAAAGCGGCGGATATACTTCTTGAAAAAGGAGTTAGAAGAGTTTTTATTACACTTGGAGCAGAGGGAGTTTATTGTGCGGATGCCTCTGAAGGCTATATGCTTCCTGCAATTAAAGCTGACGTAGTTAATACTACCGGCGCAGGAGACGCATTTACCGCATCTTTGGCTTACTCTTACGAAAGAGGCTTTAGTCTTAAAGAAACCGGCATTTTTGGAACTGCCGCTTCTGCTATTGCCCTTGAAGGAAAAGAAACAATTAATTCGGGTCTTACTGAAGACCTCGTGCTTGAAAGAGCAGAATTAAAGTAAATATTAGGAGGATTTAATATGAATTACGAAAAGTATCTTGATTTATCCGAAGAAGTAAAGAAGGCACTTAGCGAGAACAGACCGGTTGTTGCACTTGAGTCAACAATCATTTCTCATGGTATGCCTTATCCGCAGAATGTAGAGACTGCATTAAATGTAGAAAAGATAATAAGAGACAATGGAGCGGTTCCTGCAACAATAGCCATCATTAACGGCAGACTTAAAGCAGGTCTTTCCAGAGATGAAATAGAGCATCTTGGCAAAAAGGGCTATGATGTACCTAAGGCTTCCAGAAGAGACCTTGCTGTTCTTCTTGCCAAAAAGTCAGACGGGGCAACTACAGTTACAACAACAATGATGATTGCAGCAATGGCAGGAATTAAGATCTTCGCCACAGGCGGAATCGGTGGTGTACACAGAGGGGCTCAGCAGACATTTGATATATCCGCAGACCTTGAAGAACTTGCCCAGACACAGGTTATGGTTATCTGTGCCGGTGCGAAGTCCATTCTCGACCTTGGCCTTACACTTGAATACCTTGAAACAAAGGGTGTTCCTGTAATCGGTTACGGTACCGAAGAACTTCCTGCTTTCTATACAAGAAAGAGCGGCTTTGGCGTAGATTACAGATTAGACACCCCGAAGGAACTTGCAGAATCCTTCCATGTTAAGGAAGAGCTTGGCCTTGCAGGCGGTATGCTTGTTACAAATCCTATTCCTGAAGAATATTCCATGGACCACGAAGTAATTAATGCTGCAATAGACAAGGCAATTGCAGAGTGTAATGAAAAGGGAATTCATGGCAAGCAGACAACACCTTTCCTTCTTGCAAAGGTAAAGG
>JAILFQ010000003.1 GCA_024697505.1 Lachnospiraceae bacterium | reverse complement strand
TGATGCTTTTCAAAACAGTTTGGAGTCTGCAGAAATAGACCTTGATTATGTATACAAGGTTGCTGTCGGTTATCTTGGAATGGTTTACCCTAACCAGAATGATGTGGTATACTATAACAATGAAGATACAGGTTATGTAAGGCAATATCAGGATATACCTGACTGATAGGGGTAAACGCCTAAATGGAAGGCCAGATTAGAGAAAAGAAAAAAGATAAAACAAAAAAGATGACGCAAAAGATGCAGACCTGGACATTGGTCGTTTTTTGCGTCTTTTTATTTGCACTTATTGGACTTATTGCAAGAATTTACTATATTACAACAAAAGACAATTACAGAAAAAACGCTCTTGAACAACAAAGCTTTATTTCCTCTGTAATACCTGCAAAAAGGGGAACTATAACAGACAGAAACGGCATTGTTCTGGCACAGAGCAAACTTGTGTATAATCTTATTTTGGATCCAAAAGTACTTCTTACAAAAGAGAAATATGTGGATCCTACAGTTAAGGCACTTATAGATGTTTATGGGTTTGATGAGAAGGAAATAAGAAATATCCTTACTACCAAATCCAACAGTTCTTATGTTGTTCTATCCAAAGGTCTGTCTTACGCAGATAAAGAAAAGTTCCAAAAATATATTGAAGATCAGGGTAAGGAAGGTAACAACATAAAGGGTGTATGGTATGAGGAAGAATACATAAGAAATTATCCTCTTTCTTCCCTTGCCTCTCATTTGATAGGTTTTACCACTTCTGATGGTACCGGTACCTACGGAATAGAACAGGCGTATAATGACAGTCTTATAGGAGAGACAGGAAGAACCTACGGTTATTATGACAGCGAATTGAACATCACCAGGGTGACAAAGGACGCAGTTGACGGAAATTGTGTCATTTCTACTGTTGATGCAAATGTTCAGAGAGTTGTTCAAAAATATGTAGAAAATTTTCTTAACGAAACAGGTGCGGAAAATATTGGTGTAATAATGATGGATGCATCAAATGGAGAGATTCTCGCCATGCAGTCCAATGATTCTTACAACCTTAATTCTCCAAGAGATCTTTCCGCTGTATATACAGAAGAAGAAATAGCCTCTATGGATGATAAAGCAAAAGTTAATGCGCTTTATGATATGTGGCGCAATTATTGCGTAAGTGATGCTTACGAACCGGGGTCTACATTCAAACCTTTTACGGTTGCATCAGCCCTGGAGGAAAATGTGATTTCAACTACGGATACATTTATCTGTGACGGGTCCGAAACCTTCCCCGGAGGGACTGTTATAAAATGCAGTAATAAATATGGACATGGGGAGCTTACTCTGGCTCAAACTCTTATGCTTTCCTGTAATGATGGTCTTATGCAGATCGCGGCCAAACTTGGCAGAAACAGGTTTGCTACATATCAGGATCACTTCAGGTTTGGATTAAAAACCGGAATTGATCTTCCCGGAGAAACTGCAGGTGAGCTTATTTCGGAATCAAATCTTAATGTAACAGAACTTGCGACATCAAGTTTCGGACAGTCTTTTACATCAAGCATGGTACAAATGGCATCGGCATTTGCTTCTCTTATAAACGGGGGAGAGTATTACGCTCCACATGTTGTAAAAGCAATTACGGACAGTGATGGAAATGTTGTCAGTGAATATAAGCCTCTTTTGGTACAAAAAACCGTAAGCGAAGAGGTTAGTGAATATATTAAAGAGACAATGATCCTTACCGTTGAGGCCGGTACCGCAAAAAAAGCTGCTGTAAAGGGATATATTATTGGCGGTAAAACAGGTACTGCCCAGAAATATCCTCGTGCAGACAAGAAGTATCTTGTTTCTTTTCTCGGCTTTGTACAGGCGGAAGACAGAGAGATTGTAATATATGTTGTTGTAGATGAGGCACACGATGAAAAAAAGATGAGTACTTCTGCAACCGCACTCAACCTTGCAGCCGAAATCCTTGAAGAAGCAATGCCTTATTTGAAGGTTTATCCTTCCGGAAACATTGATTATCACATGGATACAATAGATAAAAAAGAAATAATTGCGGATATACTTAAAAATCCGGCTTACAATCCGGACTACGATGAATCGGATCCGGATCTTATAACAGAGTGATCCGGAACTTTAAATGGAAAAGGGAAAGCAAATGGAACTGGTAAAATCGGAAA
>JAILFQ010000363.1 GCA_024697505.1 Lachnospiraceae bacterium | reverse complement strand
TAAGAGTTCTTGTTTCATACGGATCTTTGAGCATTCTTCCGACTTTTTTTATCTGGTCCTTAACCGTAACATTTACCATGTTTATTCCTCCTTTCCTTAGTTATAGTAGAATGTGCGTTTCTGAAGTATTCGACAGACTATTACAAGTATTGCACAGGTTATTACGGTACTTACCAGGGAGAACACTGAACCCAGTCCCCAGTTCTGAGTTGTAAAGGTAGTTGAATAAGCAAGTTCTACAACTTCACTTTCCGTAAATCTGTCCACGATGGTATAAACAACATTTGTAATAATGTGCGGCATAACCATTGGGAAAGTTACCTTCCAGAAGGTTTCGTATGCCGTAGCACCTTCAATCTTTGCAACTTCGTACATGGAAGAAGGTATAGACTGAAGTGCCGCAATAAATATGATTATCTGTACGCCGGATTCGGAGATTATGTCGTTAATCCTAACCACCGCCTGGCTTACATAGCCAAGCATTGTGGACGGAAGCCCCAGCTTTACAAACATGTCTATAAGGTAGTCAATATCAAAAGCAAGCGCCGTGCTGGCTGCCGCCGTTTCCTGAGCCTGTGCCGAAACACCTCCGGCAACCATTGTTTCCGCAACCTCTATTGCGTCTGTAACCGCTCCGGAACTGAGTATTATAGGAAGGAAGAAGATCGCTCTTACAATTGCCCTTCCTTTAAACGGCTTATTAAGCAGCATCGCCATAAACAAACTGAAGAATGTTATAAGCGGTACATCCACAAGCATATTCATTACCGAAGATGTAAGTACCTGCTTAAAAGTTCCATGCTCCCTGAAGGCATACATTATATTTTGCAGACCCACAAAGGTTAATTCGTATCTTCCGCCGCCTGCCGGCATACTAAGTTCGGAAAGAGAGAACTCTACCGAAAGCACCACAGATCTTACATAGAAGACTAAAAAGCCTATAAACCATGGAAGTATGAAAAGATATCCGGCCCTCATCCTCTTCTTGGCAAGGGAGAGATGTTTTTTCTTTTTGGTCTTTACTTCTTCGCTCATCTAACCCCCTCCAATCTGTAAGACATTCCGTCTATTTTTAATCCGTCCGCAGTTACCGCATCCTTGTTGTAATTTATGTAAATCTTAACTCCGTTGGAATAAGTAACCCTTCTTACCCCCTTATCAAGTATCTCGTGCTCAACCATTTCCGCACCGTTTACGTATTTAAGCGCTTCGTTCACCCTGGAATATGTGGCAAGCGCTTCATCCGACCAGGTTTTGAAGGTTGTTGCATAGAAACGGTTAAGCCCCGTTTCCTTCATAAGGTTGGATTCTTCTTCGGTAAACACGTAATGAGGAGATGTGCCTGTTTCTATAAGCTCCAGAATTACCGTATCCATATTGTCCGTATCCTCAAAATTGAGGAGCGTGGACGAGTAATCTATGCATCCGTGCAGTATCATCTGGTAAAGCGGTATGTCCTCATCAATAATGAAGTAGTTGTTGCCGTTCAAAGGAACGTTTGTAACGTCGCTGGCATATGCAAAAGCGTAAGCGTTAGCTTCGTTAACCATCATTTGCTTACCTGCTTCGGTAAGTTTGTTAAACTGCGCAAGCGTAACATCCAGTGCCTGTTCTCTGTCTATTATATTGGTTCTCTTTTTATCCGAGGAAAGCGTACTTCCCAGGTCTCTTAGAGATACGCCGTTAATATCCAGTTTTTTCAGGTCTTTTGTAAAGCCGTTGATGTATCTTGGCAGGTACCTTGGAGAAAGGATGTCATACCTGTTCTCGTAGTAGCCGAGTCCTGTTGTATTTCTTAAAGTTGTAGGATCTACAAGTCCGAAAGCTGCAACATAACCGGCACCGTAATATCTGGAACTTTCCGCTGTGTAGTTAAAGTCTGTTGCCGCAAAGCTTACTTTGTTTACCGCAACATCCGCAAAAAGCTTTCCGCCAAGTTCCGAAAGGGTCTTATCAAGAGAAACAAGGCCTTTTCTGCCTCCCAGCTTGTTAATAACGTCTATGTCGTCCGGCATGTTGTTGTAATAACCGCCGTTAAACCAGCCCTGAATGTTCATAACCTGGTTTGCTATTCCCTTTTCGGAAAAGTACTTTGCCATTTCCTCCGCTTCATCAAAATCTGTCATAGAGAAAACGTGCAAGTAACTTACTCCGAGGAAGTGGGCCGTTTCTTTAACACCGGCAATTACATCGTAGTAAAAAGGTATATCTCCGCTCTCACCGTTAAGTGTAAGAACGCCTTCTTTAATAAGTCTGTTTCTGTAATAGTTTGCAACTCCCGAATAACCTGTGGAATCGTTTGCCAGGAAAGTGTATCTCATTCTGAGGTTTACATCGTAAATGTCCTTTTCAAGTACATACACGTCCGTTTTGGCATTTCCGAACATTCTCAGGTTATCTACGTTTCTTAAAACGAAAGTAGGATATGTAAAGTTGTAATTGTTAAATTTTCCGGAAACCACAGAAGTAATATTTGCAAGCGATGCACCGTCCTCAACGGAGGCCAGGATACTTCTGTCTTCTCTGCATATTCCGAAAATAGGAAGCCTTGCCGCATTTGTATTTTCCAGTGTATTGTAGTTGGCAATAAGCGGGTCTATATCGTATACATACTGGGAATAACTATCCGCAGAAGCCTTTCCGTTGTTAAAGTAAATAATGGATCCGGAAGCATTCGGAACTACCGTGTATCCTGTTTCTTTATCCGATGCCGCTCCAAAATATCTTAAAAGCTGTATTCTGCTGACCGATGCTCCGCCATGCTCTACAATCTTTCCGCTTGGAATAGAAACTTCTATTCCATCCTCCACAAGTCTGTACTCCAAAGGAATCTCGAAATAAATCTTTTCTGCACCCTCTTTGGTTGTTGAGGTATCGCCGATCGTATAGTTGTATCTGATACCGTTTTTTACAGACTCATATGTAAACTGACCTTTTTTTACACACTGACTGTATGTATCCAGGGTATTGTATTTAACATCCGAATTGTAGTAGCCCACTATCATTTGAGACTTTAAGTAGTTTTTGTTAGCCGTTTTGGCAACCGTATCCTCGTCCGCGTTGGTAGGACAGGCGTAGGTTATTGATCCGTCTCTCTTGTCGTAAACCGCTACATTTGCCGTTTTTGTATCTGTATATAGCTTAAGGTAGTCGTTTTCCGCAACCAGTACCATTCCCTCTACAGATGTTTTGCTTTCCCTTACAGCCTTAAACTCTGTTCCTTCCTCGTACTCATATGAAGTAAGATATTTTTTGTACTCCTTATAAGCCGTGTAGTGTATTACGTAGTATAAAAAGTAGATTACAAAGGCAACTGCCGCAATACACAAAAGGGTAAGAACCAGGCGCTTGGTAAGACTCATGGGAAGCTTTATTTTTTCTGCTTTTTCTTTTTTCATGCCGGCCCCCCTTAAGTTCTAAACACAAGCTCTAAGTAGACGCTGTGTATGAAGTTGTATACTTTTCCCACAAGGTTCGAAAGCAAAAGCAGAACGAAAATGATTATCAGCATTGCCAAAAATGTGAGAATAAGTGTTAATAAAGTTTTTCCGAGCGTGTAATTGTGTACCTGCATAATTCCTATCATCATAAGAATTAAACCGTACGCAATACAAACCCCAAGAATGATACCGTAAAAGGCCTGTTCATCATCTGCCACAGCGGCACTTATTATTGTGGAAACAATAAAACCGAAAGTGACAGGAACCGTAGCATAGCCAATGGCTATTGCAATATCCTTAAGTCTTCCTTCTCCTCCCATAAGGCAGGTAACAGACCAGTTACCTACACAGATCAAAAGGTAGAGAGCCAAAACTCCGGCCAGCTCGTAAAGGCTGTTTACACCTCTCGGGTCCGTATCATTTACCACAAAGCTTGCAAGAAGCTCGTTTGTGGTAAAGGAGAAAGAGAAAAGAACTACGAGGATTATAGCAATAGGAACGCTGCCTTTATCCGCGTGGCGGATCCAGTAGTACCCATCCATAGGATGAGATAAAGTATAGAAGACATATTTCCATTTTTCTAAGGAAAATGCTTTACTCATCTGCCGCCACCCCTTTCTTTCTCTTTTTTACAAATTTGAAAACATTTATACCGATTATTATTACAAGAAGTATTGTTAAGAAAGCGTTTGCGTTATCTTTCAGCAATTCGTTCCTGTATCGTTTAAAGGCTATTGAATAGTAATCTCTGTTCATTGCCAGCCTTAAGTACTTCATTGCGGTTTTATATTCCCCGGCTGTAAGATAAGCCTTTCCTATACCGGAGTTGGCAAGTTCGTTGTCCTCGTCCAGTTCCAGTACTCTTTCCCAAAGACCAACGGCTTCTGCCTCGTCTCCGTCAAATCTTAATCCGACCGCCTCGTTAATAAGACGCCCGTACTCTGTAACCTGGAAAAGGATTATTCCGCCTCTTGTTGCATCCAGCACCGCAAGTCCGACATCAACGGTTTCTATTGCCACCGGAAGTTCAAAGGTTCCTTCCTGGGTTCCTCTTCCGCCGAATATGTAAAGAAGATTTCCTTCATTGTCGTATGTGAAAATCCTTCCTCTCTTTCGGTCTAAGCAGGAATAAATACCGTTTTCTCTGTAAACAACATCCACAAACTGAGAAACGCCTGCGTAATCGCTTGTTCCCGCTGTCTGAAGGTCTCCTCCCACGTTCTCGTTTTCGCCTTTTCGAATAACGTCCTGTCCGTTAGGATTAAGCCTTCTAACCGCCTGAATTCCGTTAGGGTCTATGTTTGTTGCGTAAATAAAGCCTTCCGGGTCTACGTCTATTCCGGTAAATTCTGTGGGAATGTAAAGCTGCTGGTTTGCTCTTTCTTCTTTGGTGGCCATTCTTCTCCAGAATTTCTGCCAAAGGGAAAGGTTTACACCGATCGTTCCGAAAAAGTTTGTAAACTCTCCGTTTGTATCAAAAACCATTATTCCTTCAAACTGGCCCTGAGCTATAACGTATATTCTGTCCGCATAGTCTACGGTGACTTTAAGCGGCTGGAACACGAAATTGTTTCCAAGCGTAATGGACTGTGGATTTTCCACTATAAGGATCACATTTTTATCTTTATCCAGCACCACTACTCTTTTATTTAAGTTGTCTGCCACGTACAGGTTTCCTTTTTCGGAAACCGCCACTCCGTAAGGCTGTGAGAAAGTGTCCTCATTACCGTTATTATTAAAACTTGTAATTACATCAACAACTTTTGTTAAAGTGGAATCCAAAACAACCACTCTGTTGTTTCCCGTATCCGCAACGTAAATGTTGCCGTCCGGGGATTTGCAGATATCCTGAGGAGTCTTTAAAGCCCCTATGGATTCTCCGTTATAATACAGCTCCGTACCAACCACCATTCCCGCCGGTTCATAAGGAGCCGGTGTATAATGAATGTTTTCTCTGTAGTCATAATTGTAAGAGTCGTACGGAAGACTCGTTATGGCGCCGACCTCAATCTCTCCGGTAAAAGCTGTTACCATTACCAAAGTAAGTAAGAAGCAAAGCGCCGCGATAAGTTTTTTCTTTTTCATATCAGCGCCCCCTTTACTCTTTCATACCGGACGAGGTCATCGTCTCAATAATGTTGCTCTGGCAGATCAGGAAGAAAATGATCGGCACAGCCGCTATTATAAAGGTTACCGCCGCCGCAGAACCCGTTCTTGCAACTCCGCCTGCGGAGATCTGCATAAGTGCGTACTGAAGCGGTTTTAATTCTTCATCTCTAAGGAAGGTAGAACCTGTATTGCCCCACATCTGCTGGAACTGGAAAATGGAAAGTGTAAGCCATGCCGGCTTAACATTTGGCATTACTATTGTCCAGAAGACCTTAAATTCGCTGGCGCCGTCAAGTCTTGCA
This sequence comes from Lachnospiraceae bacterium, assembly GCA_024697505.1. GTDB lineage: Bacteria > Bacillota > Clostridia > Lachnospirales > Lachnospiraceae > JAILFQ01. Next base: position 5,228 of record JAILFQ010000363.1, on the reverse strand, counting down.
GACTCCATAAGAGAATCCGGAAGCTGTTCCATAAACTGCTTCATAAGGTAAAGTCCCATACCAAATGAACAAGCCGGAAGAATAAGTGCCCAGTAGGAATTGTTAATGTGCATCCAGGAAATGATCATGTACTGCGGAGTCTGCGTTACCGTCCAGGAGAACATCATTGAAAGAACTACCATTCTGAACAGAATGTTCTTCCCCGGAAAGTTATGCTTTGCAAGAGGATAAGCCGCAAGAGAAGCAATAATAACGTGGCCTATCATTCCGCCGCCGGTAATGATTATTGTGTTTAATATGTATCTTGAGAATGTTACCCAGGATTCGCTCATTTGAACAAAAAGGGAAGTAAAATTCTCAAGTGAAGGGTTTCTTACAAATATCTTTGGCGGGTACTGGAAAAGTTCATCCAAAGGCTTTAAACAGTTATTAACGATCATTACAAGCGGAATTGCCATTGCAACTCCACACAAGGCCATGAACACAAACAAAAGTGTATTGCCCGCCATAGAACGGTTTAATTTCTTTTCTTTATGAAATATTCTTTTTAAACTGAATTTAGGTTTGGTTGTAGGATTCGCTGCTCTCATTCGCCGACCCTCCTTAACAACTTCTGCACAAGCATATTGGAGCCCACCATAAGAAGGAAGAGAACAGTTGCTATTGCAGATGCATAGCCCATTTCAAATCTGACCGTTCCGTAATCCAAAAGGTGAGTAACAATAGTCGCACCGGAATAGTTTACCGAAGGATTTCCGGCTATCTGTGTCGACACGTCGCAGATCGCAAAAGCCTGTGTAATCTGCATAACCGCGCCAAACATAAGCTGTGGCTTCATTGCCGGAAGAGTAACATACCAAAGTTCCTGCCAGCGGTTCTTAACTCCGTCCAGAGCCGCCGCTTCGTACATGCTCTTATCTATGGTCTGAAGACCCGCTATAAAAGCAAGGAAGCCGGTTCCAAGAGACAACCACAACTGAACTATTATAAGCATCGGTAGTACATATTTTTCTGTCTGCATCCAAAGAACCGCTTCGTCAAGGATCCCCCATTTAAGAAGAAGACCGTTTAAGTAGCCGTATCTGTTGGAGTCAAGAATGAGTTTCCAGATCACATACGCGTTACCGCAAATTGACGGTGCGTAGAAAATAAGTGTAAGGAAAGCTCTGAGCCAACCATGGAACTCATTTATTATCCAGGCAAAGAGCAGACACATAAAGTAACTGGCAGGCCCCGTTACAACCGCAAGAATAAGCGTGTTCTTTAAAGATTTCATAAAAATGTCGTCTTCAAGAAAAAGCTTTATGTAGTTTTTCCAACCAATAAATGTTGGCATCTGGAGCATGTCATAATAAGTAAAACTAAAGTAAACAGCCATTAAAACCGGAAGCACCGTAAAGAAGAAGAAAAGAATGAAGTAAGGTGCAAGCATTACGTAGGATGCCCAGGATTTCTTTATTCTGTAGCTTAATCTGTTGTGATCCTGCGCTGTTTGTAACGCTGTGTTTGTTCCGCTTTTTTTATCGGATTTACGTCCAAAAGCCATTTTCTTTCCTCCTCCCTTTATTCATCTAAGTTAAGTTCTTCTCGTTTGTATGCTATTTCTGCATTTATATAAATAACCTTTTCCATCAGTTCTTCTCTTGGAGATGCCGTATCTGTTTCCGTTCTTACTGTATAGAAAGCGTTATTTACATTTCTCCAGGAGTAGTAGCCGCCCGGAACCTGCGGAATTCCTTTTGCAGATTCCATTGCCTTTTCCAGAGCCTTAAAATCACTGGATGGCCAAGGCATCATTGTAAATGATTCGTAGTTTGCCGTCGGAACTCTTGCCGCAGAACCCATTAAGGATTCCATCTCTCTGCCGTAAAGCGTTTGAGTTTCGGCATCCGTCCACCATTTTATGAACTCCCAGGACTCATTCGGATATTCCGTATCCGCCATTATCATACTTGCAAGTCCCGTACTTGCAACTGCGTGGTCCACACTTCCGTTTTTCTTCAGAGTTCCCGGAATTTCCGTAAAACTCCAAAGACCTGCAATATCCGGTGCAGAAACCGCCAGGTTATTGTACGTTGTGTAATCCGAGATCATTATCGGACACTCACCTGTACGGAATCTTTCTTCAACGGATGTTGCAACATCCAATTTATAATCTGTGTAGTAATTACAAAAGATCTTAAATACATTTACCGCAATGTCGGAATCCAGCGCAGAAGCCGTTCCTTCATCATTGTAATAAGTTCCGCCGTTCTGGTAGAGTAATGATGCAAATATCTGTTCCGTAGGAAGCATACCGAATTCCATCTGGTTCTTCGCAAGAACAGTCATTGCAACTTCCACATCATCCCAGGTATTAGGAAGTTCAAGTCCTATTTCCTTTAATATGTCCTTTCTGTAGAACATAACCGGGAAGGTTATGGTTTCCGGCAAAGCATATAAGGCACCGGCATATTCAAACTGAGTGTAAGCCGCTTCCGGAAATCTCTTTAATACGCTTTCATAATCAGAAAACTGTGTAAGGTCCAAAACTGCTTTTCTTATACCGTAATTTACCGGTGTATCATTACCGGTTCCAAGTACGGAACCTGCCGCACCATTGGTATTGGCAACCTGAATTGCCACATCCGGTCCCTCCCCAACCAATGAAGCCTTTAAAAGTGTATTCATATCTACAAGCTGCACATTTACGTTAATGCCCTTTTCATTTGTAAAGTGCTCGTCGATAAGTGCTTTAATAACATTGGCCTGATCACGTCCGGAGCCTATCCAAAGTGTAATGGTTGCTCCGCTTCCGTCCTCTGCCACGCTTCCTATCTGGTTGTAATCTATAACGAAGGAGTAAAAGAGTCTTTTTATCTCGTGCCCCATCCTTTTAAACAGTCCCGGTTTCTTAATACCGCTGCCGGTATCTGCGGAATAAACTCTTATGGAGTCCACTGCCAAAGGCTGGCTGATAACCTGGGCTATCCAGTTACCGCAGGCTCTTACGTTTACCTTATAGGAACTTATGACTCTTACAAAGTAGTCGTTATCTTCTATAAGGTCATCAAGCTGATCTATCATTGTAATAAGAACGGTTCTCTTTTCAGAGTTCTTACCGGCAACCGCATCAAGTTTTTCAACAGCTTCCGCAAGAATTGCTCTTATTGCCACAAGCTCATCCGTAAGACCTGTAAGAGTGTTTTCTATCTGGTAGTCTCTGTAAGTATCAGGAGAAACACCGGTAATTTTTATTACCTCTCTGTACACATCGTTTAATCCCTGGACAGCTTCTTCAACAAGTCCCACTATTTCGGAAAACTTACCCAGAACCGCTTCCATCCTTATTGTATGTGTACCTTTTTCAAGGTAGAACTTATAAGCGTTACCGTTTTCATCCGAAAGCACATCCTCGCGCCATCTTTGGGAATATTCAAAGGCATAATCGGAAAGTTCTTCAAAAGGAACGCTTCCGTCTATGTATATTCTTCTGGAAACCGCAACCCCTCGGCTGAAGTTTTGCTTGTCGTGGAGAGATATTTCGTAGTACCCCGTCTCCGGAACACTAAATTCCCATTCAATCCACTGTCCCACAAATCTCCAGGAATTTCCGCCTATGGAATTATTTAAAAGTTCCTTGGCACTGGAAGGATAAACTTCACATGAGCCCTGGTCCTGCTGCGGGTAAAGCATCTGAGATGAAGTTTTTGTTGCGTATTCACCTTCGATTACAATTCTGTGTCCGCTTGTGTCCTTTGCTCCCTTTGCGTCCAACTCTGCTTTAACTTTTTCGTAGGAATCGATCTCTTCGCTGTTGGAAAAAACTATTTTTCCTATAAGCATCGGTTCTTTTATGGAAACCACGCTTACCGTATGTTTTCCTTTTGTAAGATACATGGAAAGCGGTTTAGTTATATAGCCGTCGGAGTCATATACGTATCTCTCCTGCCACTCAGGCTGTTCAACGCTTTCAGGCTTTACATCATTTCCCTGGTTATCTTTCTCCCAAGCCTTAACCGTTACTCCGTTTTCATCCACATAACTTTCTGCGGGAACGCTTGCCCACACTCTCGGAAAGCTTACAAGGGACAATTCCTTAAAAGGAAGTTCTCCGTCAATAAAAATGCTTCTTTCTATGTCTGAGTTTTTACCCGCAACCGGATAATAAACAAACGAAACATCATAGAAGCCTGTTTCCGGTACCGTTACTTCAAACTCCGCAAGGCCGTTTTCAGTAGTATACAGGCTCTTTCCCGCATACCCCTCGTAATCTTTGTATATAACCGCATCTTTTGCTTTGCCGTCGTCTTCATAACGAACAAGATCATCTGCAGTTATCTCAAATTCCTTACTTGGGTACTTTGCGCCGGAATGACTTAATACGTAATCATTATAGGAAAGAATAGAATCGTCTATATTGTAGGTTCCTATAATGTCCTCAAAATCTTCCATAGAAAGGTCCGTTACAGCCTTTACCGGGGTTTCGGGATACGTTGTAAGTCCCATGCATATCACAAGCAGCAATACACATATTCTTTTTAATACCCTGCTTTTTCCCATTGCTCCCTCCTAAAAATTTTACTGACCGAACGCTTCCGAAATCGGATACGTCTTAAGATCCGGAAGTTCATCAAGTGTAAGTACTTTTTCGTGGCTGTACGCTTTCTGCATCATATAGCTTTCTGTGTACTGCTCGGAAATCTTGTTTGTGCTTCCTTTTCTAACAAATTCTCCCTGCCATACAACAAAGGAACCCCACATTGCTCCGTCCCTTGCCGCAAGCTCCGGATCGAATATGCAACCACATTCTGTAAGATAAACCATCTTTTTCTCTGTGGACCATCCCTTAACTTCCAGGTACTTGGCTATCTGGGACTCGTAAACTCTCTCACCCGGATAAATATCTATACCGCAAATGTCTACGTACTCATCACCCGGATACCAGTCTGCGCTTTGGCCGTTCCATACCCAAATGATATTGTTAAGTCCGTAATCCACAGTAAGTTTTCTGTAAAGCAGCTTATAAAGCTGTATATACGGGTCTGATCCCGCAGCGCCCCACCAGAACCATCCACCGCTCGCCTCGTGAAGAGGTCTGAAGAGGATCGGCACTCCCGCTTCCTGAAGAACCAGGAGCTGTTCTGCAATGGCATCTATGTCTGCCATTAACTGCTTGTATCCTGCGGCGTCTTTTCCGCTCATAACCTTTTTAAGATCAAAGGTGGAATATTCTGTATAAAATCCTC
>JAILFQ010000314.1 GCA_024697505.1 Lachnospiraceae bacterium | reverse complement strand
AAAACAACGGTTTCTTTGCAGAACTGGTTGAAAGTCTGTGGGCTATTACTATTCTTGTACACTTAAGTCCGGCAAGTGCATCTGATACCATCTTCTGAGTTATGTTATCAAGAGCACTTGTTGCCTCATCAAACATAAGGATCCTTGGTTTTGGTGCTATTGCGCGGGCTATCATTATACGCTGCTTCTGTCCGCCGCTTATTCCGCCTCCGCCTTCGGAAACCATTGTGTACATGCCCATAGGCATTTTCTTTATATCGTCCGCAATTCCGGCCATCTCCGCAGCCTCCCAGGCTTCATCAAGAGTAAGCCAAGGAGCGGATATTGTAATGTTGGAATAAATATCTCCTGTAAATAAACTTCCGTTTTGTATTACAACGCCTATTCTCTTTCTTAAAGACTTAAGGTCTATAGTGTTCATATCCCTTCCGTCGTAATAAATAGCCCCCTTCTGCGGTGTCTCAAACCCAAGAAGAAGCCTCATAAGAGTAGACTTTCCACAGCCTGTTTTACCAACAATGGCAACATACTGGCCCGGTCTAATTTTAAGGTTCATGTTATCAACTATAAGCGGAGATGTATCGCTGTATCTGAAAGATACATTGTTAAGTTCTATTCCGCCGCTTATTCTTGTAAGAACCTGCTTTCCTTCAGATACTTCCGGAACGGTTTCCATAATAGGTTTTGTCATATTAAGGATAGGCTTGATCTGCGCAATTGTTACCGCAACGCCGGCAAGTGCTGAAAAAGCACCCATTACATAGCCGTAAGCGGTATTAAAAGCATAGTAATCCGCAACAGAAACGTCTGTAGCTATTGCAGCAAAATACATAACTATTGTTCCCACCAGGGAAATGGATGTTGCAATAACCGGATTAAGCTTTATAAAGGCTCTCGGGTTATAAAGCATCTTTGCAAGCTTTGAATAGAGCTCTGCCCACTTGGCAAAGGCTCTTTTTTCCGCGCCGGCAAGCTTAATCTTCTGAACACCGTTAATAAGCGCAAAGCTTAAGCCGCTTTCCTTGGTTGTTGTTTCCATTCTTCTTGTGGCACCCTTAATGGAAATCAAGGATGTTATAAGAGAAAGACCGACAGTGGCAAGGATTATTAACAGCGCCGGTACAACAAGGCCCGGTGCATATGCAAATATCTGTGTTACATAAATAAGCGAAAAGATAGATGAAAGACCGGTTGAGAGAACCGCATCAACAACTGTCTCGCAAAGCATTTGCATATAGTTTGCTCTTTCCGCAAGTTCTCCCGCTCCATAATCCTTAAAGAAAGATGTAGGAAGGGAAATGATCCTCATCATTGTAGCCGCTTCAACCGTTGTATCCATCTTTGTGGATATTCTTCCGGAAATAAGCGTCTTTGCAGATGTAATAATAAGCTGGGAAATTGTAAGGCAAATAAGGAATACCGTTATTGCCGCAAAAAGTTTCATATCTTTTCCCACTGCAATCTGTGACATTATTATGTTGTTGATCTTAGGAAGCATCATTCCAACAAGAGTTGAAAGAAGTGTAACTCCCGCAAAAAAGTAGTAATCGCTTAATGAAAGGGTTTTAAACACATAGGCCATAAGGTCTCCCATATTAAGCTTCTTTAAAGGGAAAGGCTTATAAAAGCAAATCGCTTCGTTGTCAAAGAGTTTTTCATCTTTGTGTTTTACCTTTCTCCATTTGCCGGTCTTTGAGTCTTTAAATTTATAGCCGGAAAATCCCGAAGGAATAAGAGCGACTATTTCATCCGTATCCACCCTTCTTCCCAGCATGGCGCCTATCGCGTCTTCTTCCCAATGCTCTGTAAGAGTAACCGTTCTTCGCATAATACCGTTAGGTCTTAAAACATATTCCAGCTGCTCGTTTACATCTTTGATGTTTTCCGGTATTTCCACGCTTTTAATACGGTAGAAATTAAGAACATCCTCTATGGCGTCTTTTGCTTTAAGACGGTTATCGTTAAGAGCATCCGACAATCGGTAGCCCATAACGGCTCCCGCCATGCTTATAAAGCTTTCCTCAAAAACCTCATCATCATTAAGTTTTCTTTGTTTTATCTGTTCGTCAAACCAACCCATATTTTTCTCCCTATTCGCTGGTAACAAGCTGTGTATACGCACCGCCGAGTTTCATAAGCTCTTCATGTGTTCCTCGTTCGATAACATTTCCATGGTCGAGCACTATTATCTCGTCGCAATCTCTAATGGTTGAAAGTCTGTGCGCAACAACTATACAGGTTATGCCTCTGTCCTTAATGGAACGTACAACGTCATATTCTGTCTTTGCATCCAGTGCACTTGTTGCTTCGTCAAGAATTATAATGGTAGGATCCTGGGCAAGAACTCTGGCGATTTCCATACGCTGCTTCTGCCCGCCGGAGAAATCTTTACCGCCTTCAGTTATCTTATACTGATAACCCCCGTCTCTTAACATTATGTCTTCGTGAAGCATGGCATCTCTTGCTGCCATTATCATTTCGTAGTCTTCTATGGAGTTGTCCCACATTTTAATGTTGTTTGCTATTGTGTCCTCAAACAAAATGATATCCTGGTCCACAACCGCAAGGGAACCGGTAAATACGCTTCTGTCAATTTTGGAAAGCGGTTTACCGTCAAAAAGTATCTCTCCGGACCAAGGTTTATAAAGGCCGGAAATGAGTTTTGAGATCGTGGATTTTCCACAGCCCGATGATCCTACAAAAGCAACTCTGCTGCCGGGTTTTAATGAAAGATTAAAATCCTTTATGAGAGGTTCATCCAAACTGCTGTATCCGAAAGTAACATTCTTGAGTTCCACATTTCCGGAAAGCTTACCAAAAGTAACATCATCACTTTCTTCAAGTTTTTCCTGCTCATATATGGTATCTTCCGGATAACCCATAACATCTTCAAGTCTTTCCATTTCAACTCTCATTTCCTGGAGAGTCTGACCTGCTTCTATAAGTTCCGTTGCAGGTGATGTAAAGGCTGTTACATACCCCTGAAAGGCCATGATCATACCTATTGTAAACTCACCGTTCATGGTAAGCCATACGCCGGTCATAAGGATTGCAATGTCAGACAAAGAAGTTACCATCTGCGGAATGATCCCCAGTGCAGTATCGATCTTTGTGTATCTTACATCCTGAGTATTAACGGAAGCCTGATAACCGGACCACTTCTCAAAGAAACCGTTCTCGGCTCCGCTGGCTTTTATCGTTTCTATCATTTGAATTCCGGAAGAGGTTGCACCGGCAAGTTTTCCGGCATCTCTCATCTGAATTCTTGTTATATTCATACGCTTCCTGGAAATTATCCTGGAAACAAAGATGTTGATAAGAACCGCTCCAAGACCTATAAGCGTTAATATTATGCTGTATCTGAACATTATAACCATGTAAAAAACGGTCATAAAAGCGTCTATAACAAGAGGAGCAAAGGTATTAACAATTCCTGCGGAAACAGTGGCATTGCCGTCTTTTCTCTGCTGGATGTCTCCCGCCATTCTTTGTCCGAAAAAGTCCATAGGCAGGCGAAGAACTCTCCAAAGATATGTGGAATTGCCCACAACAGCAATCTTTCCGTCCAGTCTTCTTGTGTATACACACTGTACCCACTCGACAACAATCTCTACTACCGTAAGAGCGGCAAGTCCTATAAAGAAAGGTACCGTCCATTCCGGATTTTCATCTGTAAGCAGTCTGTCCAGGAATATTCTTGAAAATCCCGGTCT
>JAILFQ010000309.1 GCA_024697505.1 Lachnospiraceae bacterium | reverse complement strand
TATTCCCTGTCCCGGAGTATTTAAACCCGCCGCTTTATATACGGCATGTAAAATTGTATCCTTTATTTCTTTTGAAACAATAAGCATTACAAGGTCTTTCTCCGGCTGTATGGAGATATGGAAAAGAGACTCTGCTTCCTTATTTGCGGTTCCCCTTGCATTAATAATGGTACCGCCTCTGGCACCGCATCCTTTTGCAGCATCCATTACCAGGTCAGAATAGCCGGAATTTACAATGCAAAGAATCATTTCGTATTCGTTTTTACTTACCTTTGTTTTCTCTTTATTTTCGGCCATTTACTGCCACCTCCTTATAAGAATCTCTGTTGTCTGCAAGGAAAGAATAAACGGATGCACCTATAACACTTGTTAATGATACGGTAAAAGCAATGCCATTCCCATTCCTTATGGTCCTGAATTTTTCTTCGATCGTAACAAGTGCCTCTTTAACAAGGTCCTCTCTGATAAGCGAGAAAATAACGGCTTTTTCCGAATCCGCCAGGCCAAGGATCTTAAGCATTTCCATACTTGCGGTTCCCCGTCCGAAAGCCGTAAACTGCATGTTTACCCCAAAAGATTGTATAAGATCCATGTAGTAATCCGCTTTGTTTCTTGCAACTATGGTAATAAGGACTTCAAGTCTTCCGCTTGTAAGCTTATTTACGTTTTCTTCCGCCATTTTTTCCTCCTTTTACGTCAAAATAGATTATCTGTTCATCATCTGCTGCAAGTATTCTCTTCATTGCTATCTTTAACGCCATCTTCTCAGCAAACACTGCTCTGAAACCAAGAATCTGTATAGTAATAAGCGGTGTCATGGCAACCATGGCAACCACACCAAAAGCATAAGAAAGAATGGCTTCCTGTCCGTTAAGAGCAGCGCAGCACCCTATCATTAAAGGAAGTATAAAGCCTGAGGTAAGCGGTCCGCTTGCAACACCACCGGAATCGAATGCTATTGCGGTATAGATCCTCGGAACAAAAAATGATAGACCAAGAGATATAAGATATCCCGGCACTATATAATACAGAATAGAAAAGCCGTAAATCATTCTTATTACCGAAAGCCCCAGGGAAAGGCCTACGCCGATTGAAAGCGCCACAAGCATGGATGTGCCTGTTACGGTGCCGCCGGTTACCCCTTCAACCTGCCTTTTAAGCACATGCACAGCAGGCTCCGCAAATATAACAGTCATCCCGAGAACAAGGGCAGTCCCAACCATAAGAGGCTCTTTAAATGCCGCAAGTTCTGTCCCAAGTTTAAAACCTACAGGCATAAAGCCAACAGTTACAGCCGTTAAAAACACCACCAGACCCAAAAATGTATAGGCGATTCCGACCATTATACGAATCAGCTTCCTTTTGGGCAATTTTAAAAGCGTAAAATTAAGTATAAGGAAAAAAAGAAGTACAAGTAAAAGAGATTTAAAAACATCCAAAGCAGTTTTCAAAAGCAGGCCCCAAAAGGCACTGCCAAGATATTTTTCTCCATTGTAATCCGAAAGAACATATTTAAGCCCTCCCGAAGAAAACAAGGACAAAACAGCAACCGCAACCATAGGCCCGATGGAACAAAGGGCAATAAGACCAAAACTGTTTTCCTTTGCTTCTCTTCCACCAAGGGTAAGAGATATACCTACTCCGAATGCCATAATAAAAGGTACTGTAATAGGGCCTGTTGTAACCCCTCCGGAGTCAAAACAAAGAGGTATTAAGGATCTTCCACCCTTTTCTATAAGAAGGGCACAAAGAGAAAACAGAACCAGATAAAAAAACATAAGAAGCATGGAAAGGCTCTTTTTGTAAATGATTTTAATAACCGAAATAAAGAGAAAAAGACCTACCCCAAAACCTACGGAAAATATCAGCATAGCAGGATCAATTACTGTTTTTACCTGTTCCGAAAGAACCGATAGATCCGGCTCCGCTATGGTTATTAAAAGTCCCATAAAAAAGGCAACAAGCAAAAGTAATTTTACTTTCCCGGTTTTGGTAAGTCCGACACCCGCCTGTTCCCCCATTGGCGTCATGGAAAGGTCTGCACCAAGATTAAAAAATGCAATGCCTATGATAAGAAACACAGCGCTTATTAAGAAAATCGCCGTTTCTTTTGCACTTAAGGTAAGAACAGGTGTAAAAGACAATAAAAGCACAATAAGAGCCAGTGGCAAAACAGATGCCACCGACTCTTTTATTTTTTCAAAAAGCTTTATGAACATAACTTTTATCTGTGAATTATCGTTTTGTTTCATACTACCACTCCCCGAAATAAATCTAAGAATATGGTAACACAAGATAAAAGAAAATTACACAAAAAACAAGAAAATCAATTACCGGAAGTTAACTTTGCAACAACCTCATTGATAACTTTGCCATCTGCCTTACCTTTAAGTTCCGGCATAACAGCTTTCATTATCGCACCCTTGTTTCCGCTTGCAAGAACATCGGAAAACTTTTCTTTAAGAATGGCTTCGACTTCCTCTGCCGAAAGAAGCTTTGGTGCAAATTCTTCAAATACAGCAAGTCTTGCCTTGTATTCCGTAAGAAGGTCTTCTCTTGAAGCAGGGCAGGAATCTATCTGTTCCTTAACACTCTTTATTTCTTTTAAAACTGCCTGGTCTACCATTGTCTCAGGTATTGCCTCTCTGCAACCTGCATCTATGGCAGCCTTTTTTGCGGCTGATACAAGGACGGAAATAGAATCTTTTCTTGCCTTGTCTCTTGCCTTCATAGCATCGATCATACTTTTTTGTAAAACTTCGAACTGCATAATACTTCCTCCTGTATATTAATAATTTTCAAA
>JAILFQ010000305.1 GCA_024697505.1 Lachnospiraceae bacterium | reverse complement strand
TCTTTACTTCGCTTTCTAAATCTTTAAGATTTTTCTTTTCGTCTTTCATAACATTACCCTCCTGTTTTTTTAATTTAACAATCGCCGATGGAATAATTATAAAAAGCTTTTGTATTTGCTTTTCTGTCTTTATATACGCTCACGAAAAATACTTTCCACGTAAAAAGTAATAAAAATTTTATTTCTGCAGGTTTGACAAAGGAACCGCCATGAATTAAGGTGTAATTAAACGCAGTGGTACAAAGTGCCGCTGTGTTCATGAGGAAGTAGCGAAGCAGATTCCGAATGTCCGCTTTAATGATTGTATGCGTGATGTGTGTTTTATGTGTGTAAAGGAGGAACTATGGATAAGAAGGCTATGTATAAACTCAGCTATGGTCTGTTTGTGGTTTGTGCAAACAGGAATGGTAAAGACAACGGTTGTATTACAAATACGGCAATTCAGGTTACAAGCGAACCAAACCGGATTTCTGTTACAGTTAACAAAGAGAACTATACTCACGATATGATCAAAGATACAGGGCTGTTTACGGTGTCTGTGATCAGTGAAGCAGCCGATTTTGAACTGTTTAAACATTTTGGCTTTCAATCCGGAAGAGATGTAAACAAGTTTGAAAACTTTACAGATTGTAAAAGGGCCGTAAACGGCACAATGATAATAACTAAAGGTACAAATGCCTTTATAAGTGGAAAAGTGGTAAATACGGTTGACCTTGGCACCCATACCATGTTTATTGCTGACGTGACGGATATGGAAGTCTTGGAAAACAAGCCTTCCGCAACCTATGCTTATTATCAGGAAAACATTAAGCCGAAGCCGGAGGCGGTAGGTAAAACGGCCGGCGGACAGACTATCTGGCGTTGCACAATATGTGGATATGAATATGTGGGGGAAGAACTTCCGGAAGATTTTATATGTCCTATATGTAAGCACCCTGCTTCGGATTTTGAAAAAGTAACAGGTTAATATGTGTGTGTATTTTATGTGTGAAGGAGAAAAAATATGACGATCGATCTTACAAAGATGCCAAAGCTTGGCTTTGGTCTTATGCGTCTGCCGGAAAAAGACGGTGCAATTGATATGGAACAGGTTTGCAAGATGGTAGACTACTACATGGCTATGGATTATCATTATTTTGATACTGCCTATGTTTACCATGGCGGAAAGTCCGAGGTTGCCGCAAAAGAAGCAATTGTAAAGCGTTACCCAAGAGAAAGCTTTATGCTTACGACCAAACTTCCTGCGTGGGAAATAAAGCAGGAAAGCGATGTAGAAAGAATTTTCAACGAGCAGTGCGAAAGAGCAGGGGTTGATTATTTCGATTTTTACCTTCTCCACTCGGTAGAAGAGGGAAATATAGAGACTTACAGAAAGTACGACTGTTTCAGCTGGGGCGTGCAGAAGAAAAAAGAAGGAAAGATAAAGCATTTCGGTTTCTCTTTCCACGGTGGTCCTGAACTTCTTACAGAGATTTTGGATGAACATCCTGAGGTGGAATTTGTTCAGATCCAGCTTAATTACCTGGACAGAACAAATCCTGTTGTACAGTCTCAGAAGCTTTACGATATTCTTCACGAAAGAAATATTCCTATTATCGTTATGGAGCCTGTAAGAGGCGGAAAGCTTGCAGAACTCGGCCCGGACATTGAGGCAAAGTTTAAGGCTGAAAGACCGAACGATTCTGTGGCCTCCTGGGCTTTAAGATTTGTTTCATCATTACCGGGGGTAATGACAACTCTTTCCGGTATGTCCAATGAGGAACAGATCCTTGATAACATAAAGACTTACAAGAATTTTGAGCCTGTAAGCGACAAGGAACTTGCTATAATTAACGAAGTAACGGATGAAATCTTAAGCATTCCGCAGATAGGCTGCACTTCCTGTAAATATTGTACGCCGGGCTGTCCAATGGGAATAAGCATTCCGGACGTTTTCCGTACGATCAATACACTCCGTCGTTACCCTAACGACTGGAGGTCCAGAAACTTCTACGAAAGCCTTACCTCCCGTTCCGGAAAGGCTTCCGACTGTATTGCCTGCGGTCAGTGTGAGGGAGTTTGCCCACAGCATCTTCCTATTATAGACCTTCTTAAGGAAGCATCTGAAATACTCGGGAAATAGATAAGGGAATGGTTGTTCTCTCAGGTAAAATGATGAGACTTAAAAAAATGTAATAAAATGGTTGACATCTGTATAAAAATGGGTATAATACAACAACATAAGGCGAAGGCGTCTTGGAAGAAATTCCAAGGCGCTTTTTTTAGGCTATCTCACAAGGGCGTGGATCCACCCTTGCGGGATGGCCTTTTTTCGTCTCAAAAAAATTTATGAGAGGAGCGTATATTTATGAGTGAAGAAATTTTTGAAATACTTAACGGAGAGATCTTTTCCGTATGGTTTTTGATCGGCGCCGCTTTGGTGTTCTGGATGCAGGCGGGTTTTGCAATGTGTGAGGCCGGCTTTACGAGGGCAAAAAATGCGGGCAATATCATTATGAAAAACCTGATGGACTTTTGCATAGGTACCGTTATGTGGTTTATATGCGGAGCATCCTTAATGCTTGGGGAGAATATACTGGGAGGGTTTGCCGGTGGTTTCAGTATGGATGTATTTACAAATTATGAAAATTTCGATTATTCATCATTTGTGTTTAACCTTGTGTTCTGTGCCACAACGGCAACAATAGTTTCCGGTTCCATGGCAGAAAGAACCAAGTTTTCAAGCTATTGTATCTACTCCGCAATTATTTCTGCGGTTATTTATCCTATAGAAGCCCATTGGACCTGGGGCGGAGGCTTCCTTGCGGAATGGGGCTTCCACGACTACGCCGGTTCTAACTGCATTCACATGGTCGGCGGTATATGCGCTCTTATCGGTGCATGGATGCTTGGTCCGAGAATAGGCAAATTTGAAAAGAACGAAAAGGGCAAGGTTACAAAAGTTAACGCTTTTCCGGGCCACAACCTGGTAATTGCCGCGCTTGGCGTATTTATTCTCTGGCTTGGCTGGTACGGTTTTAACGGTGCGGCTGCAACGGATGTGCCAACCTTAGGTTCGGTTTTCCTTACCACCACTGTAGCACCTGCTGTTGCAACGGTTGTCTGTATGGTGTTTACCTGGGTTAAATATGGTAAGCCGGATGTTTCCATGTGCCTTAACGCTTCTCTTGCGGGCCTTGTTGCAATTACCGCACCTTGCGATGTTACAGACTGTTTCGGTGCTGCGGTGATTGGTCTTGTTGCAGGCTTACTTGTAATATTCGGCGTCTGGTTTAATGATAACGTAACCCATGTAGACGATCCGGTCGGTGCCATAGCCGTTCACATGTTTAACGGTATCTGGGGTACAATTGCGGTAGGTCTTTTTGCCACTTCCACAGCGCCGGGATTTGCTCTTGCTGGAATTGAAGAAGGACTTTTTTACGGAGGCGGTTTAAGCCAGCTTGTAAAGCAGCTTGGCGGTATGGCAGTAACTGCTGCCTGGACGGTTGTAACAATATTAATAGCCTTTTTCATCATTAAGAAAACCATTGGCTTAAGAGTTAGCGAAGAGGAAGAGATTACAGGACTTGATGCAACGGAACACGGCCTTCCTTCCGCATACGCAGGTTTTTCCATAATGGATGTTTCCAATACAATGATGAGCGTAAACGAGAATACATCCCTTGGAACAGATGTATATGAAGAGGCTTCAAGAGCAAAAAGAGACGCGGCTGTGCCTACCGTAAGAGCGGACGGCAAGGGAATTGCCGGAATATTCACCGGAATGTCCAAGGTAGTAATTATTGCAAAACTTTCCAGATATGACGCTTTAAAGAGAGCAATGAACGATCTTGGTGTTACCGGCATGACGGTTACTCAGGTAATGGGC
>JAILFQ010000293.1 GCA_024697505.1 Lachnospiraceae bacterium | reverse complement strand
GGCTGATGGCGTAAATTCCGGAAATGATAAGGACCAAAGCGGATATTCCCTGGTTTATGGCGCTTGCAAGTTTTACCGCAAAGGAACGAACCGAGGAAACCACACTGTCGTGGCGCTCATGGTTCTTGTATTCATCATATTCTATGGTGTTGTTAAGCATTAATACCACCAGCATATTAAAGAAGCCCTGGCAGAAGAAGATAAATAATCCGATTGCGTTTATTATTATCACGTTCTTTGGAATAACATAGCCTATGCCAAGGAATAAAAGATAACCTATAACTATCATTATTGCAAAGAAACGGGTAAGAGTTGCTCTTTTAAACTTTTTAACGATTGTTGAGAAAAGCGCCTGGGAGAGAAGACTTCCCACACCGTACATAACCGTAAAGAGGAAGATGTAGCCGCCTCCTTCGGAATAGCCGAATTCCACATAGAAGAAGTTAACTCCGAAAATGATAAGAAGTCCGTTGCAAATATTGAACAGGAGCGTTGCAATTCCGATGTGAACAAGCTGATCGTTACGGCCTATAACTTTAAACATGCCTATAAGAGAAAGGTTCTTTTTTGCTTCGTCCACACGAGGGCGTTCTTTAACTCCAAAGAAGGTAAGAAGCTGGAAAAGGCAGAAGGCAAGGCCAACCACAAAAGCAATGGTTCTGTAATTGCTTATGGCATTTCCCGCAACAACCGTCGGAACCACGCCTGCAACAACAAACTGTCCGATGCAGCAGAAAACACTCATTAATGAAAGCAGTCCGCTTCTTTCGGCAGGGTCGCTGGAAAGGGATGGCAGCATGCCCCAGTAGGAAATATCGTTCATTGTAAAGGTCATTCCCCATAAACAGTAGAATATTCCGAAGAATACCACAAATGCCCAGCCCTGTGGGCGAAGGGTAAAGAGGAGAATTAAAACCACAACGTTAAGAAGCATTCCCATAAGGATCCACGGGCGGAATTTACCGCCTTTTAAATGGGAGTTTTCAATGATTATACCCATCATTGGGTCGTTTATGGCGTCCCAGATAAGGCATAAGAATACGCAGACGGAAATTGCCGCGTACTGGGCCACCGTCAGGCCCATGGTGTACTGAATGTAGGTTATAAGGAACATGCTTACGAGGGTGTAGGCGGCATCTCTTCCCGTTGCACCTACACAGTATGTCCATTTGGTTCTGTTGTCGATCTTGTCCATAATATCCCCCTTATTTAAGCTTTTTTGCGTTGTTTTTTGTTTGCGCTTTTAACTATTCTGTCGGCAAATTTAGTCGGAATGCCGCCCATATAGGTAAGAGCATCCAATGTGTTCTCTTCAAGGCCTTTTGCCATCATTAAAACTTCCGGGTCGTCTTTTCTTTTGCCCTTTAAGGACTTTCTTATGACTCTGCGGCCGATCATCAGCATCACCTTTGCAAGAAAGGTGTGGTGTTTTAATGTGGAAAGGGAGTCGAAACGGGTAAAACCGCCGGTCCTTTTGTCTATGCTTATTATCGGACGGTCGTAAATCTTTTCAAACTGCTCTTTTGTAAAAGGATAGGTTAAGCTTTCTTCTTTTGAAGGCCTTTCTCCTTTAATTTCAACTTCGGCACTTAATCTGTCGTCTTCTACGGAAGCGGAAACAAGTATTTTATAGTTGCCGGAAACGGTAATAAACTTTCCTGCCTGTCGGTCGTAGATGGTATAGGCGTCTTCGGAAAGTTCAATCTCCACGTCTTTTTCTTCCCCGGCATTTAAAAATACCTTTTTAAAGCCTGTAAGTTTCTTTTTCTCCCTGTAGGTTCCGGAGGAAGGGTTCTCAGTGTAAACCTGACAGATTTCCGCACCTGCTGTTTTTCCGGTGTTTTTCAACTTAAAGGAAATATGGTGCGGGTCTTTAACCTGTAAGTCCTTGTATTCAAAACTTGTGTAGGAAAGACCGTAACCGAAAGGATAAAGAACCTTTATTCCGAAGGTATTGTAAAAGCGGTAGCCTGTAAAAAGGCTTTCTGCGTAGTAAACATCATCTGTATTTTCCAGACCGTAGTAACTGTATGCAGGTGTTTCGTTAAGCTTTGCAGGGAAGGTCTCCGCAAGTTTTCCGGAAGGATTCTTGTCTCCGGAAAGAAGGTCTGCGGCAGCACGTCCCACACCCTGTCCGCAAAGATACATATGAAGTATGGCTCTTGCGTCCGCAAGGAAAGAGATGTCCATAGGTGAACCGGAGAAAGTAACGGCAACTATGTTCTTTGTAAGCATTTTAAGTTTGTTATAAAGAGATATCTGACCTTCGCAAACGTTTATATGAGTACGGTCGTAGCCTTCGCCTTCGTCGTAGTCCGTAAGACCGCAGGCATATATAACCGGAGCGCCGGGTGTAAGAGTAAGAACTTCGTCAAGCTTTTCCAGGGCTTCCTTTTCCATAAGCGGATTCCTTGTGTTGGACTCCGATGAGTAACCTTGTATAAAGGTTACCTTGTAGCCTTTTTTCTCTAATTCGGAAATGAGGCTCGGAACATCGGAAGCATTAATATGGCTGCTTCCTCCGCCCTGATAGCGCATTTTGTCTGCCATATCCCCGATAATAACAACTTTTTCTTCATCTTTGTTTATAGGAAGGATTCCGTCATTTTTTAAGAGAACGGCACATTCCGCAGCAAGGCTGCAGGCAAGTTCGTGGTTATCTTTAAGGAGTTTTTCTCTATGGGCCTTTTTTCTGGTTTCGTAGGCTGCATCCTTAATATCCGGAAGGCCCGCGGCTTCTTCCGCTTTTTTAAGTGAAGCGGCTCTTTCTGTAACGAAAGCCACCATCTTATCTGTGGAACGGATTATGTCTTCTTCTGTTATGCGGCCTTCTTCCAGCGCCTTGTATACATCTTTTGCGTGCAGGCCTGCAGAATCCGGCATTTCAAGGTTTAAACCTGCAAGCACATCATCTGCAAGATCTGTGGCTGCGCCCCAGTCGGAAATCGTAACTCCGAGGAAGCCCCACTCGTCGCGAAGTATATCTGTTAAAAGTTTCTTGTTTTCTGTGGAATGTAAGCCGTTTACCAGGTTGTATGAAGGCATTATGGATGTTGGCTGAGCATTTTTAATAACCATTTCAAAGGCTTTCAGATAGATTTCTCTCAGAGCTCTTTCATCTACAAGACTGTTGGAAGTAAAACGTCTTGTTTCCTGGCTGTTACAGGCAAAGTGTTTAAGACAGGTTCCGATTCCGGCTTCCTGTACTGCCTTAACGTAGGCGGTCCCCAATGTGCCTGCAAGATACGGGTCTTCGGAAAAATATTCGAAGTTTCTTCCGCAAAGCGGGGAACGCTTCATATTAATGCCGGGGCCGAGCACCACCGCAACATGTTCAGAAACAGCTTCATTTGCAATACCCTTTGCCATTTTTGAAACCGCTTCCGGGTTCCAGGATGCAGCCATGGCGGAAAGAGTAGGAAAACAGGTTGCAACGTGGCTTCCGTTGTTGTTTTCAACTGCCTCGTTACTAACTTTTCTGAGGCCATGAGGGCCGTCAGTCATCATTATTTCAGGTAACTTCCCATTTGCATCAAAGGTGTGCCAGGCACCTACGCCTGTGAGCAGGCGGATGCGTTCATCCAGCGTTAAGCTGTTATTATTTCCCATAAAATATAAACCCCCTGTTTGGTTTTAATGTGTTATACTATTTTATCATAGTTAGATACTAAGTGCAAAGGAGGAAGTGGCTTGGAACGTACTTATATCGCAATAGATCTTAAATCTTTTTATGCCTCTGTAGAGTGCGTTGAAAGGGGATTGGATCCGCTCAGGACAAACCTTGTTGTGGCAGATACATCAAGAACCGAAAAGACCATCTGTCTTGCCGTTTCTCCTTCGCTTAAGGCATACGGAATACCGGGAAGAGCAAGGCTCTTTGAGG
>JAILFQ010000256.1 GCA_024697505.1 Lachnospiraceae bacterium | reverse complement strand
ATATAGGAGCTGCAGCTGCAGACCGCCTTGTAGAGTCTGCTGAGATATACGAGCTGGAGGGGGAAAGCTACCGCCGGGAATTAAGGGGTAAATAGTGCTGCCTTATTATGAGAATCCGGCCAACGATAACGAAGTAATGCTAAACCTGCAGAAGGAGTACAAAGACGGGAACGAAGAAGCGCTGAGCAGATTGTACTTGAAGCTCTACGAGCTTGCAATAAAAACAATTAACGCTAGGGCACGGAAAAGTAAAAAGTTAGCGGCTCTGTCTAAGACAGAAAGGGAGAGCAAAGCCGAAAACGCGGCGACTTACATAATTGAACAGTACATCACCCGGCCGGACTTTTATATTACAAAGAACATGAAATCATATCTGTACTTACGCATACAGCATGAACTGCATTATATGCGCAAGTGTGACAAGATGATGATTTTTACGGATTTTACGGCGCCGTCGCAACGGTACGAAGACAAAAAGAACGAAGGTTATTTGTTTGTCGTCCGCAACGTAAAGACCGGCAACGTTGAGGAATACAGCTCCGCGAGTGAACTGTATTTGAACCCTAAATACAAGGGCCTGAAAAGAAAGACCCTTGCAGAGTGTATCAGGACCGGGACGCAATGGAGGTGCTACGCGTTCGACCTGATAGAACGCTGACTAATAACGAGGAGAAACAATTATGACTGAATACGAAGAAATCGAGCAAATAATTAAAAGAATGTACGCTGCTGGAGAAATCGACGAGCGCGACTACAAATATAAGATGATGAGGTTGCAGGAAGAGTTTGGCCCGAAGCCGTCCGAAACAAAAGTGCAGGTAATTCACGCTGCAGAAGATTGCAACAATATGGGCTCAGCTTACAAGCTCAGTAAGCCTACAATAATTTGCTAGTCTTGCCCGTATGGGCTGACATATTTTGACCGCCGGGAACAGTCCGGCAAAATCCTTTTTTTATTATTCCTACGCGCCGTCGGCGACAAGGAAGTAAATTTTAAAATTTAGTAGTCCCAGCGTCCGGGGGGGAATGTACACCTTATAAGGCGAAATGTACTGCGGACGCAAACTTTTATTTTTAGGGGCTGAAAAATGAAAGGACATAAAAAAAGTAGTTGTTATGAAAATGAATTAAAAATAATGAGGGCTGCGCTGGAAGAAGGAGAGCTGAGCGCAACAGAAGCGCGAAAAATTACCGGAATTACACTGGGGAAGTTTCGTAATTTTTTAACGGCGTTAACTTATACATGCGCAGTTTACGAATACGAAGAAAACGAAGAGCTTATGCTTGGATTGCTGAGGGGATAAATGCTTAAGCGAAAAGAACTTAATCATAAAATGGTTTATGTGGATGAACCGGAAGAAGTAACAGAGTACGGCCAGTGTAAGGACTGCAGAATGTTTAAGTGCGGGAAGTGCTTAAAATATAACATGCTGACGCAGAAGTGGCAGACCTGCAAAAGTTTTAAGGCGGTAAAGAATGGAAAGCCTGACGTTATTTGAACCTGAGAAAGAAATAGAGCTTGTGATAGAAAAGGAGAACCGGGACCCAGTGACGGCGGAGACTGTCTGCCAGAATGGTGCAAACTGTCTGCGCTGTAAATGGCTGGATCGGGGCAGGACTCAGGAATGGCCGGGCGCAGGTTTTACTTTTTATGTTTGTCGTTTTAAGGAGCTTAGAAATAAAGCTGCAGCTAAACGGGACAATGTAAAGCCCTTGCAGTTTATGCCGAGCGACTTAACGACGGAAGGGAAACTGTACGGCTACGCGTGGCAATGCGAGAATAAAGAACTTACGCAGGAAGAAGAACGCCTGCTGAGTGAGTTTGATTTTTGAGGAGTAAGAAATGACAGAAGAAATTAAAAACAGACTTTTGAATATTGGAGAAGCAATTGGTCAAATAGCATTTGATTATATTGTGGAACTTGAAAAAGAAAATGCAGAACTGAAAGACGATAACAAGGTTATGGCAGACAATTATTTCAAAATGGAACAAAAGTTTTATGACAATCTCACCAAAGCAAAAGAAATAATTAAAGAGTATATCCGCATAAATCTTTTACCGCCAACCGAAAGAAATTTTGATGATGAAGTTAAGTTATTCAAACAAGCAGTAGATTTTATTAAGGAGAGTGAATAAATGGATGAACTATTACTAGAAGAAATAGAACATCTAGGGCAAATGCTAGTAATTGCCAGCATTGACATAAGCAAGTTGATACATTGTAAACCTAGTGATTATCTGCACGACTTGTCCACAAGAGATTATTTTGAGGAGTAATTATGTTTGAGAAAGAAGCAGAAGAATACGCTAATGAGCATAATCACGAATATTATACAGATAATGATACCTTTGGAGCTTGTTTTAGTGGTTTTCAAGATGGTGCAGAGTTTGGTTATAAAGCAGGAAAACCACAATGGCACAAAGTCAGTGAACAGACACCAACGGAAGAAAAAGACTATCTTGTAAAATTAACAGACGGAACTGTATAATCTAGGTGAAAAAATCGGCGAAGTAAAAACTTACGGAAAAAACCGTGTGAACTTAAGTAAAGCCCGGGAGCGCAGCAAGCGCTACAGTAAGGAAATTACGGCAGACCCTGAGCGCAGGAAGAAAAGGAACGAACACGCGAGCGAATATCGCCGGCGGAGGTGGGAGACGGAACCGGGCTATAGGGAAAAGGTACGGGCATATCAGCACAGCTGGTACGAAAAAACAAAAAATAAAACTAAATAAAAACTATGAAACGGCGGAAAACGTGCATAAATCCGCCGTTTTTTTATAAAAAAATGACTAATAACTATAAGAAATTGCAGAAAAACTGCAAAAAAGGAGCGTAAATTGTCGAACCGGGAGAACCTTGTCGAGATAGACGGAATCATTAACGGCGCAGAGGCGGGATATTTTCGCCTGATAAATGACAGTGTAACGGCGTCTATTTATCACGATCCGCGCATTATCAGAACGACCGGAGAGACAGTGCACGTAAAAGGCCGCCTAATTGGTTACGGGAACAGCGTGTATATTCAGGCGGATGAAATCACGGAACGCCTCGAGAATGCGAAACAGTGAGGATAACATGGGAAGAATAAGACACTATAAGAAGCAGGAAGTTTTGACCGCCATTGAAAATAGTCATGGAATTGTTACTAACGTAGCTAAGCGCCTAAAGTGTAACTGGCACACCGCAGACGCCTTTATAAAAAAATGGCCGGAAACAATTAAAGCCTTTGAAGATGAAACCGAGGCTTACTTAGACCTGACGGAATCAGCTTGTATTGACCGCATAAAGCAGGGCGACGGACAAATGATACGTTTTGTACTTGCGACTAAGGGAAAGAAACGCGGCTACGGCACAGAGGACACGCCAGCCGACACAGCCGGCGCAGATACTGAGGTAAATATCAGCGTGACCGGCGGAGAGCCTGAACCGGTAGAGGTGGGAAAGGATGAAACTGTTTAAGGTCTTGTATTACTTGGTTTATGAATATTTTAAATATTACCGTTTTTTGAAGCGTCGTGGATTTATACGCAATATGCGTGAATCATGGCGTAAGCTGAAAGCCCGGGATGATTGGTACGAATACGCGCGCTTTATTCACTCGCAACAAACAACTGAAAAGAAAATGCGCGTGTATATTTCCGGGGCAATAACCGGCGTTAAAAATTATAAAGCTATATTTGCAGAGGCCGAACGGGAACTGAAAAGCAAAGGCCTTGACGTATTTAATCCAGCGTCGATAGAACTGGGTGACGGTGCAACATGGGAACAGTACATGAGGCATGATTTAAAACAGTTGCTTGATTGTGACGCGGTGTATATGCTCGCCGGGTGGAAGTATTCCAGAGGCGCTCAGCTTGAGTATAAGCTGGCGCAGGACCTGCACCTGATAATTTATTACGCCCCGGAAAAGAAAGAGGCTGCAGTATGAAAGTATTTTTGAAGATATTATTTTTTATTCCTGCCTCGATATTGTGGGCTGTTGTCGGCTTTATTATTGGCCTTACAGTGCCAGCTCAAAGCAATAGGACTACAACGGCTGAAAAATATGCAGCGCTTAAGAAAAAATATGAAGCGCTAAAAAAGCAGCTCAACGATAAAGCAATAGCAGAGGAAACCGAAGCGCTACTCGATAAGCAGATAGAGGAAACGCTTAAACTATACAAGGAAAACAAGGCGCTAAAAACTGACCTAGACTACGCGCGGGCTTTATTGCGCGAAGTGCTCGACAATGCAACCGAAGTGTCACGGCAGAACGCCGAGGACTTTTTAGCAAAGGCGGATAAATGAACATAGATAGCCGCGAATTATGGGCGCCCGTTTATAACCGCGCTTTTAACGACATTATGAGCGAGACTCACGAACATGAGCGCTGGACGTTCCCAGGCGGCCGTGCGTCGTGTAAATCGTCGTTTATATCGCTTGTCGTTGTGCTGTTAATTGTCATATTCCCATTCTTAAACGCGCTTATAATACGCCGCTACTCTAAGACGCTCAGGCAATCGGTATTTGAGCAGATAGTATGGGCCATAGAAAAACTACATCTGCCACGCAGCAACGGCACAACGCCGGGCTTTAAGATACCGCGCAGTAAAACTGCCGCCTTGCCTA
>JAILFQ010000234.1 GCA_024697505.1 Lachnospiraceae bacterium | reverse complement strand
TGAAAGTCCTATTACAAGCGCCAGAAAAAGCCCCGCTGCAATATATCCGTAAAAATTCTTAAAAAGAAATAACGATATAATGTAAATGAGGGTTCCGGCAAGCTTTACTCTTGGGTCCAACCTGTGTATGACCGAATCTGTCGGATAAAATTGTCCTATTGTTATATCTCGTAACATCTATTTAAATCCTCTTATATAAATGGCTCTTACAAACTAAACCTATCTGTTCTGCTTTAAGGCCGAAAGTATCATTTCCTTTGCTTCTACAACAGTAGTAGCAATACCTTCGATCGGTAACCCGCTTTCTTTCAGTCCTTCCGTTACGTAAGTTACCTGAGGAGCCGCAAGTCCCATTTTTTCAAGTTCCTTATAATGAGCAAAGACCGCTTTTGGTGTATCGTCAAAACAGATCCTTCCATCATCCATAACTATCAGTCTGTCCACATACTTAGCCACATCTTCCATACTGTGGGAAACAAGGATTACCGTTATTCCTTCTTCCTTTTGTATCTTTGCGATACTGTCCAGTATTTCGTCCCGGCCTTTAGGGTCAAGCCCTGCAGTAGGCTCATCAAGGATAAGCACTTCCGGTTTCATTGCAAGAACCCCCGCAATTGCCACACGCCTTTTTTGTCCGCCGGAAAGTTCATAAGGTGAAGCGTCATACAGCTCGTCGGAAAGCCCAACCATCTTTATGGCATTAAAGGTCCTAAGCTGCTGCTCCAGCTGAGGAAGCTTAAGATTCTTAGGGCCAAAGCCTACATCTCTTACAACGGTTGTTTCAAAAAGCTGGTGCTCCGGGTACTGGAAAACAAGGCCTACCTTGGTCCTAAGTTCCTTTAGGCTAAAGTCTTCGTCGTAAATATCTCTTCCCATATAATAAATGTGGCCTTCACTTGCGTGTATAAGCCCGTTTAAATGCTGTATAAGAGTAGATTTACCGGAACCTGTGTGTCCGATAAGTCCTATAAACTGACCCTTCTTAACCGTAAAGCTTATGTCGTCCAGAGCCTTTCTTTCATATGCAGTTTTTTCTCCGTATATGTAGCTTACATGGTCTACCACCAGCTGCATATTTTCCAAGTTTTCCATACTCATCCTTGCCTGTATATCTTTTCTATGGCTGCGTTAAATTCTTCTACTGTAATAATATCCTTAGGAAGCGGAATTCCTTCTTTCCTAAGCTCATACGCAAGTTCTGTTACCTGCGGTACATCCAGTGCATGCGCCTTCATTTCCTCAACTCTGGAAAACACCTGCTTTGGACTTCCCTGCATAACAATTTTTCCGTCATCCATAACTATTACTTTATCCGCTCCCACAACCTCATCCATATAATGAGTTATTAAAAGAACGGTTACTTTTTCTTTTTTATTCAGTTCATGAAGAGTTCTTATAACTTCTTTTCTTCCTTCCGGGTCCAGCATAGCTGTTGGCTCGTCAAGGACTATGCATTTAGGCTTCATAGCCATAATTCCTGCTATTGCAATTCTTTGCTTTTGTCCTCCGGAAAGCTTATTAGGGGAATGAAATCTGAACTTCAACATTCCTACCGCCTTAAGACTCTCTTCAACTCTCTTCCATATATCTTCCGTAGGCACTCCAAGATTCTCCGGTCCAAAGGCAACATCTTCTTCTACCACAGATGCTATTATCTGGTTATCCGGGTTTTGGAAGACCATTCCGGCACTCTGTCTTATATTCCATATCTTGTCGGCATCTCTTGTATCCATTCCGTCCACAAAAAGGGTACCTTCGGTAGGAGAGAGTATGGCATTTATCTCCTTTGCCACCGTAGACTTTCCGGAACCGTTGTGGCCAAGAATGGCTACAAAATCCCCTTCTTCAACGGTAAGACTTACTCCGTCAAGTGCTCTTGTAATGCCCTCAACGTTTCCGTCATCGTCACGCCTTATATATTCAAATGCTAAATTGTTGGCTTTAATCATTTCCATAATCATTTATTCCTTTTACCCGGGCCGGTTGAACAACTTCTGTCAGTGCCCAGTCAGAGTCACTATAGCATAATTTCATCCTATAAACAAGTGCGGGCATGGGCAGCTCCCGGCCTACAAGATAAAATTTCTCTTAAATCAAAAAGACCACCGCAGAAGCGATGGTCTTTAATAAGCAATTTAAGTTTAAATTAGATGAGCTCGATAAGAACTTCCATAGCTGCATCACCCTTACGCTGGCCAATCTTAACGATTCTTGTGTAGCCACCGTTGCGTCCTGCATACTTAGGAGCAATTTCATCAAAAAGCTTATCTGTCATGTTAACTTTCTTTGTGCCGTTCTTCTTGCCGGCTGCTTCTGCAGGAACCTCTGTAATATCATAGAGATACTCTGCCATAAGCTTACGAGCGTGAAGTCTTGTAGCGGAATCTTTCTTGATCTCCTTATCTACTTCGTCGAAAACGTCAACTTTCTTGCCGTCAACAACTTCCTTAACTCTCTTGCCGTCTTTATCTTTACGGGCAACCTTTGCCTTAACTGTAACTGTTTCGAAGTTATCCTTCTCCTTTACAGCAAGTGTGATCATATGTTCAGCAATTCTGCGGATTTCTTTTGCCTTAGATTCAGTTGTAACAATCTTTCCGTTGTAAAGGAGATTTGTTACCTGATTTCTTAACAATGCTTTTCTCTGGCTTGCTGTTCTGCCAAGCTTTCTGTAACCTGCCATTGTTATCTTACCTCCATTATTTATTCTTCTCCCGAATTAAATGATAATCCGAGATCCTTTAATTTAGCGATGACTTCATCGAGAGACTTTCTACCAAGGTTACGAACCTTCATCATGTCTTCCGATGTTTTGTTTACGAGTTCTCCTACAGTGTTGATACCTGCTCTCTTTAAGCAGTTGTAAGAACGAACTGAAAGTTCAAGCTCGTCAATACTCATATCAACAACCTCAGGCTGGCCCTGTTCAACTGTTGTTACAGGGAACACGGACTGCTTACCCTTTTCGGATATATCGATAAAAGCATTAAGATGCTCACTGAGAACCTTAGCTGCAAGGCTTACTGCCTCGTCCGGTCCGAGTGTACCATCTGTATAAACGTCTAATGTAAGCTTATCGTAGTCTGTCTGCTGTCCTACACGAGT
>JAILFQ010000220.1 GCA_024697505.1 Lachnospiraceae bacterium | reverse complement strand
ATTTTCCGGGGATTTGGATTTTAATACCCAGGAGGCAAATAAAACGCCATTTTCCAAGCCTGTAGAGGATACTGACGCAGACAAGATAAAGAAGGGTAATGACTTTAAAGTTTTCTCAAGAACCTTTACATCCTCACTTTTGGGGGTAAGAGATAAAGTAAACAAGTACATTGCAAACGGGGGACTGTTGGATACGGAAAACCTTTTAAATAGTGTAGATTCCCTCTTTTCCGCCCTCCCAAATGATGCATCTCTTTTTGATATGCTCATGTGCATAAACCAGTTGGATGATGTTACTTATGTACATTCCATAAAGGTTTCTTTAATATGCAAGCTTTTTGCAGAATGGCTTAAAATGAGTCCTAAAGATGCTACAGAACTTGAACTTGCAGGACTTTTACATGATATCGGAAAAAACAAGATTTCCCAGGATATTATCAGAAAGACGGGAAAGCTTACGGAAGAAGAGTATTCCGAAATGCGAAACCACTGTCTTTACGGTTATAATATGCTTAAGACTCTTCCAATTTCGGAACATGTTATGAATGCGGCTTTAATGCACCACGAAAGATGTGACGGCTCCGGTTATCCTTTATCTCTTACCGGGGATGCCATAGATCCTTTTGCTAAAATAGTTGCCATTGCAGACGTATATGATGCAATGACAACGGCGAGATCTTACAGAGGCCCTATATGTCCGCTGGAGGTAATCAACCTCTTCGAAAAAGAAGGTCTTACCAAGTACGACCCTCACTACATACTTGTTTTTTTGGACAACATTATGTACACATATTTAAATCATACCGTTTACTTGAGCAACGGCATGACCGGCGAAGTTATTATGGTAAATCGCAACAACCGTTCAAAACCTATCATTAAAATGGAAAACGGTGAGTTTTTGGATCTTAACAAAGACAGTTTCGTTTCAGTTCTGGGAATATTATAAATTTTGATTTTCGTAAAACAGATTATTATGAATCAAAAAATGCGGCAGTTAACTGCCGCATTTATTTATCTTCTTATATAGCCTCTTCATTTGCTTCGCTTCTGACGGAGATAGCTCCATGTTCAACAAGGTCCACAAATATCTCTGTAAGTTCCGGATCAAATTGCTTTCCTCTGCCTTCCATAAGCTGATTAAGTGCAAATTTTACCGGATATTGCTTCTTGTACGGTCTTCTGGAAACCATGGCATCAAATGAGTCTACAACACAAAGTATTCTTGCGGAAAGCGGTATATCCTCCCCCGCAATCCCTCTCGGGTAGCCTTTTCCGTCATATCTTTCATGGTGACCGAGGACCGCCGGAAGAATGTATTCCATTCCGGAAAGATGGGAAAGGATCGCTCCGGACTGTTCCACGTGTCCTTTAATAATTTCGTATTCTTCAGGAGAGAGATGCTCCGGCTTTTGAAGTATTGCTTCCGGAATACCTATCTTTCCTATATCGTGTAAAAGGCCTGCCTCGTTTACCGTTTCCACCAGCTCATTTCCCATATTGAGTGCCCTTGCAAGCTCTGATGCGTAATAGGCAACATTCTGAGAATGGGAGAAGGTATAGTGGTCTTTTGCATCTATTGCAGCCGTAAGAGCTCTGAATACGGCTTCATATTCATTAAACAGGTTATTATTTAACGAAGAAACCGATGCGTCCGCCGGATTTCCGCCTGTTTCAAGGTAGGTAACCGTACAGTTCTTTCCGCGTTTTCTTGCAGTATAAAGAGCAAGTGCGGCTTTATCAAGGAACTTCTCATCGCATTGTCTGCTGTCGTAAATCTCGCAAACGCCGGAACTTATAGTAACCATCGCGCTGGTTCCTTTTTCATTTACATTCATGTTCATCACCGCATTTCTTGCGGCCTCGGAAATATTTCTTACATCCTCAACCACTTTGCGGTCCATAAGTATTACAAACTCAGTTGTTCCGTAGCGGAAGACTCTGGCCGTTTTTCCGGCCTTCTTAACGAGTATCTGGGAGATTTCATAAATGATCCTGTCTCCTTCGCTCATACCGTAAAGCTGATTAATAACTCTTACATTATCAACCTTTATCATTGCAACGCCAACGGAAGATACTTCCTTCTTGTCTCGTATTTCTGCCATTCTTTCAAACAGGGCCATTCTGTTACCCAGTCTTGTAAGGCTGTCCGTTCTGGACTCCCAATAAACTCTGTTAAAGAGCTCTGCATTTCTGATGGCGTCCGAACTTATGCTCGCAAGAACTTCCAGTGATCTCTTTTCCTGTCTTGTAAGCGGCTTTCCTTCTTTGGAAACGAGCATCAGGGCGTAAAGACTGTCGTCGGAATAAATAGGCTGAATGTATTCCACTCCATGATCTATCATTTGTTCTATCTGTTTAGGATAGTCTCTGTCTGAAATAACGGATATTGTTTTTGTAAGATCCACCAAATGACAAACTCTTCCGTTTTTGGTCTCTTCTACAGACTCGGAAGTTATGTATTCCAACGTTTCTATATCCGGTTCTTTAATAACGCTTCCGTCGGCAAATGATTCGCTCATTCTGAATTCATTGTACTTAAAACGGAAGGCTATAAGTGAAACCCAGGTGGCGCCGGTCCACTCTTTGGCGGTTTCCACAAGAAGGGCCTGAACCTGCTTTTCTTCCAGAATTCTGTGGCTCTTCTGTCTGAAGACAAAGGTTCGACCTTCTTCTTCCTCGCTGTCTTTAATAAACACCTTACCGGTAAACTGCTCTATAACGGCATAACCCAGCGCAATGAACAGAAGACTGGTAATCTGAATAACAAGGGAAAAATGTTCTTTTCCCCACTCTCCCAAAAAGGCGTTAAGAAATACTTCAAATGGTTTTTCACATAA
>JAILFQ010000206.1 GCA_024697505.1 Lachnospiraceae bacterium | reverse complement strand
CTTGAAATGAAGGATCGTTACAACGACCTTATAAATCTTGAGTCCGAATTTGAAGGATATTACCAGCAGATAATCGATGAGCTGTGCTATAAGTTCTGCACCGGTTTCATTGGGATGAAGACCATCTTCCTGGTACATTCCAAGGAAAACTTCTCTTGGAAGTTTCTTAACTTCTTCGTGCAGGTCTATAAGCTCCAAAGAATTCTTTCTTGCTATATTTTTTATATGAGGAATGATCTTTAAGAGGTAGCTTTCCTGGTGCTTTCTCCATATACAGTTATTAACCGGAATAGGAGTAACAACAAAGATTGAAGCATTTGGTGCGGCTTTTTTTACATCATCGATTATCTGCTGGTAATATCCTTCAAATTCGGACTCAAGATTTATAAGGTCGTTGTAACGATCCTTCATTTCAAGTGTATCGTGTTTTCCATCCTGAGCATCATTTGTGCCAAGCATTATAATGTAAATGTCTCCGCGGGCAAAAAGAGCTTCTTTGTATTTTGGCTGTCTTGCATAAGGAAGTCCAAAAGTACGTCCGTTTTGTTCTTTGTTAGTAACACAAGTAGATGTAACACCTTTGTTGGAAACAAAATAACCGTCTCCGAGAAAAGTGCCGAGCTTGGCAGGGTAGGAGTCTCTGTAAGGACTCTTGATCCCAAAACCTTCCGTAATGCTGTCGCCCATGCAAACTACTGTAGTCTTTTTTTCCATAGTACTGTTTCCCCTTAGATTATTTTGAAGGGTGGCAGAAGAGAACGTATTATTTGTTATCCTTATTCTGATTGTTGAGCATCATAGCACGTACCTTGAGTGAAAGACCGAAGAGATTTATAAAGCCTTCAGCATCATGATGGTCGTAAAGATCACCTGTGGTAAAACTTGCAATGCTTTCATTGTATAAGGAATACGGGGAAGTTGTGCCCTGCTTGATTATGTTGCCTTTGTAGAGCTTAAGTTTTACCTCACCGGTAACATACTTTTGTGTGGATTCAACAAATGCCTGCAGTGCCTCGCGAAGTGGGGTAAACCATTTTCCTTCGTAAACAACATCTGCAAATTTGTCTCCGATGCCCTTTTTATATGCAAGAGTATCACGATCCAATATAAGCTCTTCAAGCTGGGTATGAGCTTCCATAAGGATTGTTCCGCCCGGTGTTTCATAAACACCACGTGACTTCATACCAACAACACGGTTTTCAACAATATCCACTATACCAATGCCGTGTTTTCCTCCAAGTTTATTAAGTTCTTTAAGAATGTCGGATGCTTTCATCTTCTTGCCGTTTAAAGCAACAGGTGCACCCTGTTCAAATTGTATTGAAAGTGTTTCGCCTTCATCCGGAGCTTTTTCCGGAGAAACGCCGAGAACAAGAAGATGGTCGTAGTTTGGTGCTTTTGCAGGGTCCTCAAGTTCAAGTCCTTCATGGCTTATATGCCAGAGGTTGCGGTCTCTGCTGTAACTGTGACTTGCGTCAAATGGAAGATCAATGCCATGATCCTTGCAATAAGCAATTTCATCTTCACGTGATTTCATTTTCCATGTATCATTGCATCTCCAAGGAGCAATTATCTTAAGTTCCGGAGCAAGGGCCTTAATACCGAGTTCGAAACGAACCTGGTCGTTTCCTTTACCGGTAGCACCATGACAAATAGCAACTGCATCTTCTTTTTTTGCAATTTCCACAAGTTTCTTTGCAATAAGTGGACGTGCCATTGATGTTCCAAGGAGATATTTGTTTTCATATACAGCTCCTGCTTTAATGCATGGAACAGCATAATCATCAACAAATTCATCAACAACATTAAGAATGTAGAGCTTTTCTGCTCCGGAATATTTAGCACGTTCTTCGAGACCGTCAAGTTCGTTTCCCTGACCGACATCTATGCAGCAACAAACTACATCATAATCATAATTCTCTTTTAACCACGGGATAATTGCTGTTGTATCAAGTCCTCCCGAGTATGCCAAAATAACTTTCTCTTTCATTATATATGTCCTCCTTATGTTTTTCAAAGACTTTTTAGGTTTTTAAGTTATCAATTAAAACGAATATACATCAGAATGTAATTTTATGCAAGTCTAATATATATTTTTTTTAAAAAATAAGGTCTTCTTGACTTTTTATAGGTTACTTTTAAAATAGAAAGTGGAGTGAAAAGCCTGAGTACAGCACAGTTCATACCGGGCTGAAAATATCTTAAGAAAGAGAAGGGTCAAAAATATGGAAAATAACAAAAAGTACAGGCTCATATTAGCCTCCGGTTCCCCAAGAAGAAAGGAAATACTGGGGAATACAGGGCTGGAGTTTGAGATTAAAACATCAGATAAGGAAGAGATAATCAATACAACTGTACCACAGGATGCAGTTCTTGCCCTTTCCGCTCAAAAAGCGGAATTTGTGGGAGAAGAGGTATCGGGGGATGTTTGCATAATCGGAGCAGATACGGTTGTTTCTTATAGAAACGAAATCCTTGGCAAGCCAAAGAACAAAGAAGATGCTATTCGTATGGTCAGTGAACTTGCAGGAGATACGCACCGCGTTTTTACCGGTGTTACAATATTGGTAAAAGAAGACGGCAAGGAAGTAAAGAGAAGCAGCTTTTATGTAGAAACTCTTGTGGATGTATATTCTATGTCCAAGAAAGAAATAGATGAATACGTGGAAAGCGGAGAACCTATGGATAAGGCGGGAGCCTATGCGATTCAAGGTCTGTTTGCTCCATATATTAAGAAGATAGACGGAGACTATTATAATATAGTAGGTTTCCCGATTTCCAAAATCTATCATGAACTTAAAAATTTAGAAATAGTAAAATAAAGTATTGCATAAACTTGCAAAGAAATGTATAATCCTTAAAATATAAGAATAATAAATTTTGAAAAATTTTTTTATACTTCCATTTATAAAGGAAAGAAAGCAGGTGCAGATATGATCAAAGCCGGTATTATTGGTTCAACGGGTTATGCAGGAGCGGAGCTTACAAGGCTTTTAATGCAAAGAGATGATGTGGAGATTGTTTGGCTCGGTTCAAAAAGCTATGTCGGAAACCGTTATTCTTCTATATATAAGAATATGTTTAAGATCATAGACGAAGACTGCCTTGATGATGATATTGAAAAGTTATCCGATGAGGCAGATGTTATTTTTACTGCTACACCTCAAGGACTTTGCGCCTCTCTTGTAAATGACGAAGTT
Source organism: Lachnospiraceae bacterium (assembly GCA_024697505.1). Lineage (GTDB taxonomy): Bacteria > Bacillota > Clostridia > Lachnospirales > Lachnospiraceae > JAILFQ01. The sequence continues at coordinate 113 of JAILFQ010000206.1, read as the reverse complement.
CTTAAAAAGACTAAAATAATAGATTTATCTGCGGATTTTAGATTTAAAGATGTTTCCGTTTATGAGGAGTGGTATAAGATCAAGCACGCAGCACCGCAGTACCTTTCGGAAGC
>JAILFQ010000033.1 GCA_024697505.1 Lachnospiraceae bacterium | reverse complement strand
TGTTAAATATTAAAGAGAACCTCTTTTGGGCATTTTTCTACAATGTGCTTTGTATACCTCTTGCTGCCGGAGCATATATAAATTTGTTCGGCTGGGAGTTAAACCCAATGATAGGCGCCGCGGCAATGAGTCTTTCAAGTTTTTGCGTTGTTTCAAATGCACTTAGACTTAACCTTTTAAAGGTGTATAATCCAAAGCATGACAGAAAAATAAAACAAGCCGAAAACATTGCTTTAAATGAGGAAAACAAAGATAATAAAATAAACACAACAGATACGGAGGAAAAGAAAATGACAAAGACAATGAATATTAAAGGAATGATGTGCGTACACTGCGAAGCAAGGGTAAAGAAAACTCTTGAGGCTATTGACGGTGTCAGCGAGGCAGTGGTAAGCCATGAAAAAGGAACAGCAGTGGTAACTCTTACAAAGGATGTTGCAAATGATGTGTTAAAGGCAGCAGTAGAAGGTCAGGATTACGAGGTGGTTTCCGTAGAATAATATGGAAAACGAATTTGAAACACTTATTGTAAGAAGTAAAAGACGTACAATAGGAATAAGGATTGAAACGGGGCATTCGATCAAGGTCAGTGCCCCTAAATCTGTTTCTGACAGGGATATTTACAGACTTTTGGAAGAAAAGAAGAATTGGATCTTAAAACATCTTGAGATGAAAAGGAAAGAGGAGGAAAGGGCAAAGGACGTTTCTCCCCTTACCGAGGCGGAAATTAAGGAATTGAGGAAAAGAGCCAAAGAAATCCTTACCCAAAAAACAGAAGCTTATGCAAAAATCATTGGTGTAACTTACGGAAAAATATCTGTGAGGATTCAGGAAACAAGATGGGGGAGCTGCAGCAGTAAAGGAAACTTAAATTATAATCTGCTGCTTATGCTTACTCCCACCGAAGTGCAGGACTATGTTGTTGTACATGAACTGTGTCACAGAAAGCAGATGAATCATTCGGTCCGCTTTTGGAAGGAAGTCGAAAATATACTTCCGGATTACAAAGTGAGAAGAAAGTGGCTTAAAGATAACGGAGCCGCAATTTTTCTCAGGTTAGATAAAAAGGAAACTGTGGAAAATAAAACTTACTATACCTATATTCTGGCTTGTTCCGACGGAACATATTACACCGGATATACTCCGGATCTTAAGGGCCGTCTTTTGGCCCACAACAGCGGGACGGGGGCAAAGTACACTAAAACCAGACTGCCGGTTAAACTTGTTTATCACGAGGAGTTTAAAACTAAGAGAGAAGCCATGAGCAGAGAAGTATATATAAAACAGCTCACACGTAAAGAAAAAGAAAAACTGATAGGGAATTATACAAAAAACAAATAAAAAGCCCTGTATCATTTGACTGGGACAGGGACAAATGATATTCTAAAAGATAGTGGGATTCCTTTATGGAAAGCCATTATCTTTTTGTTTATATTGGGTGTGGGAAAATGGCAGGAAAAATTATTAATACTTTAAAACATGGGGACAGAAAAACCAAAAGAAGAGTGTGGCTTATAGCTCTTCTTGGTATAACTACGCTTTTTCTCGGGATAGTGGGCCTGCTTACAGGTACCATTATTATAACTGTCGCCGCTGTGCCGTTTCTTATAATCGAAGCCTTGGTACTGGCAAATTCCGTATTTAAAGAAGAAAGTTTTGAAAAACAAAATAAAACCGGTGCTTCCAAAAATTCTTATGCAGACGAAATGTCTGATGAAGAAAAGAAGGAACTGAATGAGTTTATTGGAAAAGAAATTGCCGGCAAAGAAAAAGCAGGCAGAAGAAAGATCTATGCAAGTGAAGATGATTATGTAAGAGTAGACGCTTTTGGCAATAAAGCTGCTAAAGCCATGGACAGGTTGAAGAACAAAGTGGGAGAAGGGACCGACTCAAAAAGCAAAGGCAGGGAATTAAGGAAAGAATCTGAAAGAGATACAGGTAAAGATACAGGAAAAGATACAGGAAAAACTGAAAGAAAAACGACAGAAAAAGACAGCTTTGCATCATCAGAAGATGAAAGCATGGAAAGGGAAAATCCTCTTCTTAAGTATGATGATAAGGAAATAAAAAAGCTTTTTGTTGCACATAAAGTAAAAAAGGAACACGTTCAGGTTATTATAGACAATTCACCGACAAACGGTATAAAAGAATGTCCGGGTTATGCCTGGAAAGATAACCAGTTTATGTATTTTCTTCTTTTGGAATCCGAACCAAGGGTTATAAAATACGCTCTTTCAGACCTTAAGGATTTCCATATAAGACGTGGAATAGCTATAAGACCGCAGACAGAATACAGAGATTTTAAAGAAAAGTCTTTTGTACAAAGATTGTTTACAGACCTTCTTCCAAAGTATTACCGCCAGGAAGAGGGGTATAAAGTTGAGATAAAAAAGAATCTTTATTCACCTTTTTCCGGAATATGGGTTACGGCAGCATCCATGGCGAATCTTTTAAAGCTTATTACAGCGGGATTCGTTATTGATGACAGCAAAGCCGCACAGAAATACGATGCATATTTTATGGAGGTTTATGTTTCCAGACAACTCTTCA
>JAILFQ010000166.1 GCA_024697505.1 Lachnospiraceae bacterium | reverse complement strand
ATACAATTTTTGTTATTGCCATAACACTTGTATTGCTTATTGCAGATGCAAGAGAAGAATATCTTGCATCTCTTGAACATCCTACCTGGGGGCGTAAGATCTGTTCCGCAATAGGATATACTTTAAGGCCTATGATTATATACACATTTATAGCGGTAATAGAAAGAAGAAAGTGGCATCTTTTAGTATTAAGATTAATAACTGTGGTGAACTTTGTTTTAGAAGTATCGTCTATCTGGACAGGAATTGTGTTCTTTTATCATGATGACAACAATCATTTTGGAAGAGGACCTCTTGGATATCTGGCGTTTATAGTCAGTGCCATATATCTCATATATGGTCTTTTGATAACCACAAAGACACTTGGAAAGGGCAAAAAAGAGTCTGCACTTTTGTTTACATCATTTATATTCGGTACTCTTGGAGCGATATTAGAGCATGAAACAGACATAAACCTTCTGAATCTTTCAATCCTCCTTTCTTATCTCTTGTACTATATGTACATTTTTATTCAAAGGACCAGAGAGTATACAGACCAGCAGAAAGAGGTTATACGTAATCAGAACAATATGCTTTTAACCTCTCAGATCACACCTCATTTTATGTTTAATGCTCTTGGCACCATAAGAGCTCTTTGTGATGTGGATGCTAAGCTGGCCGGAAAGACCATAGAAGATTTCTCGGCTTATCTAAGAGGTAATATAGATTCTATTTCATATAAAGAGCCTATACCGTTTAACAGGGAACTTTCCCACGCCAAGGCTTACGCTCAGATAGAGATGCTCAGATTTGATTACATAACTGTTTCTTACGAAATAGAGGATGAAAACTTTAAGCTTCCTGCACTTACCGTTCAGCCGCTTGTTGAAAATGCCATTAAGCATGGTGTAAGAAGTAAGGATGAAGGGCATATTACTGTAAGAACAAGGCTTGAAGGCGATTATCATGTACTTGAGGTTGAAGATGATGGTGTAGGTTTTGATCTGTCCCAGATCAATAAGGATGACGGAAGAGCTCATGTCGGATTTACAAATGTTAAAGAACGTATCGAAAAAATGATGAAGGGAAGTCTTAAAGTAGAGTCCGAAATGGGCGTCGGTACAAAAATAATAATTAAGATTCCTGCTAAATAGTAAAAAAGAACCCTTTGGAACTCCAAAGGGTTTTTAAATGCTTATTTTTCAAATTCCAGTTTGCAATCGTTGGAAGTGCCTATAGGGCATTCGTATCGGTTTTCAATAGTGTTCTTTTTTACTTTTGCAATCGGGCAGTTTCTGCAATCGCCCTTAATAAAATCTGCAGGTACATCAAAATGAACCAAAGCTTTTTTGGTACGTGGCAACAGGTCATTTGAAGAGACATTTGCCCAGGAAAGTACCTGACCGCAACCGGCACATTTTTTCATATCGCTTGTAACCGGATGCTTGCAAGTAGGACAAACAAAAAAATCAGATCCCAGCCTGTCTTCAATTCTTATAACTTCGGCGGGAAATTGTTTAATAAGTTCTATTCTTATATCATCCTGCATATAAGCCTCCATATACAAATTTTCTTCCTCATATGATTATATCATTGCATTTTTATGTAGGCAATAGAATAAGCGTCACAATTGTCTGCTTTACGACTTCTTTTAACTATGTTATAAATTATGTGTTGTTTTTTTTTAACAGAGTAAAAATGCCGAAGGCGTATTAAAATATTTATTACTTAAAGAAAGATAAAGAGGGAAAAAATGAGAATAGGAACAGGTTATGATGTACATAGATTGGTCTCTGACAGAGATTTAATAATAGGCGGAGTTAAAATCCCATTTGAAAAAGGTTTACTTGGCCATTCTGATGCGGATGTTCTTTTACATGCCATTATGGATGCTTTGCTTGGGGCGGCCGCCCTTGGAGATATAGGAAAGCATTTCCAGGATACGGAAGAAAAATACAAGGGTATATCCAGTGTCGATCTTTTAAAAGAAGTTAAGAAAATGCTTGATGACAATTTATTTATCATTTCAAATATAGATGCTACCATTATTGCGCAGAAGCCAAAAATGGCTCCTTTTCTTCCGGAAATGAAGAGAATAATATGCGGAGTTCTCGCACTTGACGAGAGCCAGGTAAATATTAAAGCGACTACAGAAGAGGGGCTTGGTTTTACAGGTGCGGGAGAAGGGATAGCCTCTCAGGCAGCCTGCCTTATTGAAGATGTAAGAGATGCATATTTTACAGACGTTTCTTCAAGAAACCTCCTTGAAAATGTGGGGAGCTCTCCATGTTCCGCATGTGCGTCCTGCCCGGGGGCAAGAGGGAAAAATAAATAAATTCTTAAATAAGTCTTAAAGATTCGTACTTTTAATAATTCCTTAACAATTGTCTGCTAACATTAATACATAAGAAATAAAAATGTATGCTATGGGGCTTACATAAGCAGCATGCAATTACAAAAGGAGTTTTTAAAATGGATGAACAAACGGCGGTAATATCACTTAATCCGGAAGCTATAAAAGAGACCATGGTTAAGTGGGACCGAATGCAATTATTGTACGAATCTGCGCTTAAGCAGGTGAATACAAAACTTGAGATTTTAAATGATGAGTTTAAGGTTATTCATCAATATAATCCTATAGAGCATATATCTTCGAGAATAAAATCACCGGAGAGTATAGCGAAAAAGATCAGGAGGAAGGGTGTTCCTCTTACGGTTGACAATATTGTAAGATATATTAATGATATTGCCGGTATCAGGATTATCTGTTCTTTTACGTCAGATATATACAGGATTGCGGATCTTATAAAAGATCAGGACGATGTAAAGGTGATCAAAGTAAAGGATTATATTAAAAGTCCAAAGGAAAACGGCTATAAAAGCTATCATATGATTGTATCCGTGCCGGTATATCTTTCGGATATGGTTGTTGAAACAAAGGTGGAAATACAGATAAGGACTATTGCAATGGACTTCTGGGCAAGCCTTGAACATAAGATGTATTATAAATTTGAAGGAAATGCTCCGGAACACATAAGAAAAGAACTGAAAGAATGTGCCGATCTTGTATCATTTTTGGACAGCAAAATGCTTCTTATTAACGAAGAAATAAAGACCTATGTTCCGGAAGACGAAGAGGAGTCCTTTGCGGACGAACTTGTAAACCAGGTGCCTGAGTTTATGTTTTATTCGGACGCATTGGCTGCAAGCAAGGGGAACATTGGTTGAAAAGAAGTTGACAAAAAAGAAAAAACAAAATAATATGTACTAAGTAAAAGCGATGAACGGAAAGAGTAATCTTTTTAACACTGCAAAAGAGAGCGGATGTCACCGGCTGAAAGCATCTGCGGCAGAAAATCAGATGAAGTGCGTCCGGGAGCTTGTGCGGGGAAATTGAGTATCTGCACACGATTAGCCTTTCGTTACGGGGCAAGAGTTATAAATCAGAGTGGAACCGCGAAATAACGCCTCTGTCTTTTGAAAAGACAGGGGCTTTTTTATTTTTTATGGTTGGAGAAAAATATGGGATACATTAGATTTATAAAAGAAGAAATGCAGGTTATAAAGGACAGAGACCCGGCTATAAAATCAAACATGGAAGTGTTTCTTTATCCGAGTTTTAAAGCTATTATGAGGCACAGAGTTGCTCATTGGCTCTATCTTCACAAACATTATTTCCTTGCCAGATGGTATTCCCAAAGAACTGTGAGAAAAACCGGCATAGAAATACATCCGGGTGCACAGATAGGGAAAGGACTTTTTATAGACCATGGTAATGGTGTGATAATTGGAGAAACGGCTGTTATCGGCGATAATGTTACTCTGTATCAGGGAGTTACTCTTGGTGGAACCGGTAAAGAACAAGGGAAAAGACATCCGACTATCGGAAACAATGTAATGATAAGTGCCGGAGCAAAGGTGCTTGGATCTTTTACCGTCGGTGACAATTCCAAGATAGGCGCAGGGTCGGTAGTGCTTTCCGAAGTTCCTTCAAATTCAACGGTTGTGGGAGTGCCGGGGCGTGTGGTAAAGAGAAACAATATAAAGGTTGTATCTCCTTGTGATGAGCTTGACCAGATCCATCTTCCTGATCCTGTAAAAAATGATATTGAGATGCTTAAGCGTGAGAACAGGCGCCTTGCAGAGATAATTGCAAAGTTTCTTCCGGAAGCGGCAACAATGGTAGAGGAATGCGAAGCAATTACCGAAAAAGATGAAGAAGATAACAGATAAACATAAGAAGCAATAAAGAAAAGAAAGTGGGTAGAATTATGGAAAACAAGATGAAATTCTTTAATACACTTACAAGAAAGGTGGAAACCTTTGTTCCCAATGTGGATGGTAAAGTAAACATGTACACGTGCGGACCTACGGTTTATCATTTTGCGCATATTGGAAATCTTAGAAGTTACATAATGGAAGATGTGCTTGAAAAGACTTTAAGATATTTAGGTTATGATGTTAAAAGAGTAATGAACATTACAGATGTTGGCCATCTTACATCCGACGGAGATACCGGTGAAGACAAGATGTTAAAAGGCGCAAAGCGCGAGCATAAGACCGTTATGGAAATAGCGGCTCACTATACAAACGCTTTTATGGACGACTGCAAAAAGTTGAATATAAAAAGACCTGATGTGGTGGAGCCTGCAACAAACTGCATACCTGAGTTTATCAACATGGTAGAGGTTCTTCTTGAAAAGGGATATGCTTATGTTGCCGGAGAGAATGTATATTTTGATACTTCCAAACTTAAAAACTACTATGTTTTCTCCAACCAGACCGAAGAAGAATTAAAGGTCGGCGTTAGAGACGATGTAAGTGAAGATACAAATAAGAGAAACAAGTCTGATTTTGTTCTCTGGTTTACAAAGTCCAAATTTGACAACCAGGAACTTAAATGGAACAGCCCATGGGGCATAGGATATCCGGGCTGGCATATTGAATGCTCCTGCATAAGCATGAAGCACCTTGGTGAATACATGGATATTCACTGCGGCGGAATAGACAATATCTTCCCGCATCACACAAATGAAATTGCACAAAGCGAAGCTTTTACAGGGCATAAATGGTGTAACTACTGGTTCCATGTTCATCATTTGGTGGAAAAAGGCGGAGAAAAAATGAGCAAGTCCGCAGGAAACATTCTTACCGTTTCCGTACTTGAGGAAAAGGGCTACAATCCGCTTGTTTACAGATTTTTCTGCTTACAGTCTCATTACAGAAAACCGCTTGAGTTCTCATACGAAGTACTGGACAACATTACTTCCGCTTATGATAAGCTTAAAAAGAAGGTGCTTTCTCTTAAAGATGATGGCGAAGTGGCAAAAGATGTGTATAATGAATACAGAAGCAAGTTTGAGGATGCAATTACAAACGACTTAAATACATCTTCAGCAATAACGGTTATATATGATGTGCTTGCCCTTCAGGTAAACGATGCTACCAAGAAGGCTCTTATAAAGAGCTTTGAAGAGGTGCTTTCCCTTGGACTTTTTACTGAATGTGAAGAAAAGAAACAGGAAATCTCTTCAGAACTTGAGCAGTTTATTCTTGAAAAGATAGAAGAGAGAAAGGCTGCCAAAAAGGAAAAGGACTTTGCCGGGGCCGATGCCATAAGAGAAGAACTTCTTTCCAAGGGAGTAGCAATTAAAGATACCAGAGAGGGCACAATTTGGGAGCTGGTTAAATAATGATAGAAGCACTTAAGAGTATTTTTAATTTAAAAGATGTTAATCCGGCGGAGTACTCATCATTAGACCTTGCTTATATCGGGGACTGTGCATACGAAATTGTTATAAGAACCCTTATAGTAAGCATGGGAAACACTGCGGTAGAGAAACTTAACAAGAAGGCTTCGTCCCTTGCAAAGGCATCTACTCAGTCGGAAATGATACTTGCGATTTTGGACGATCTTTCTGAAGAAGAACAGGCTGTATTTAAGAGAGGCAGAAATGCAAAGGCAAATACAAGTGCCAAAAATGCCTCTATAAATGATTACAGAAGGGCGACCGGTTTTGAAGCTTTAATAGGCTGGCTCTATCTAAAAAAAGATTTTGACAGAATGATGGCTGTAATAAAACTTGGCCTTGAAAGAATTGCCGCAGCATCAGCTGATGATCCTGAAGCTACACCTCAGGGAAGAGTTGCGGCCGGAATACTTAACGGTAAGAATAAATAACCTGTTTGGAGGTAATATGGATAAAGAAAAAGAGAGTTTAAATACGGTTGGCGAAGAGGGAGAAGCACTTACCATTGAAGGAAGAAACGCAGTAATAGAGGCGTTTCGTTCCGGTAAGACTATAGATAAACTTTTTATCCTTGACGGATGCAAGGACGGCCCTATAAGTACAATTCTTCGTGAAGCCAAAAAGGGAGACACGATAATAAAATTTGTTGCCAAGGAAAGACTTGACCAGATCTCTGCAACCGGAAAGCATCAGGGAGTAATAGCTTATGCGGCAGCTTATAAGTATTCCGAAGTTGAAGATATGCTGAAGCTTGCCAAAGAAAGAGGAGAAGATCCTTTTCTTATAATTTTGGACGGAATAGAGGATCCACACAATCTTGGCGCAATAATAAGAACTGCCAATCAGGCCGGGGCTCACGGAGTAATAATTCCAAAGCAGCGTGCGGTAGGCCTTACCGCAACTGTTGCAAGAACATCTGCAGGAGCCCTTAATTACACACCTGTGGCTAAGGTTACAAACATTGTACGTACTATGGAAGAACTTAAAAAACAGGGACTGTGGTTTGTTTGCGCAGACATGGACGGAGAGGTTATGTATAAGCAGAATCTTACCGGCCCAATAGGCCTTGTTATAGGTAACGAAGGAGAGGGTGTGGGAAGACTCGTAAAAGAGACTTGCGATTTTACTGCTTCCATTCCTATGAAAGGTCAGATAGATTCACTTAATGCTTCTGTTGCTGCAGGAATACTTTCGTACGAAATTGTAAGGCAAAGACTAAACAAAAAATAGGAGATTGCTTTGGATTACGCCGGGATGACAGATGAAGAACTTGTTGGTCTTGTAAAACAGAACAACAAGGGTGCTACCGATTTTATAATGAATAAATACAAAAACCTTGTCCGTACACTTGCCAAGACTCTTTTTCTTGCGGGTGCGGATAAGGAAGACCTTATTCAGGAAGGAATGATAGGCCTATATAAGGCTCTTTGGGATTTTTCCGCAGAGCTTAATGTGCCTTTCAGGGCTTTTGCTCAGGTTTGTATCAACAGACAGATGTATACTGCTATAACCAAATCTCACGCAAGGAGAAACAGCCCGTTAAATGATTATCTGTCCCTGGACGGATTTGCGGATAATGAGGATTTTGAAACGGCTCAGATATCAAATGGAATTTTGTATGAAAAAAATTCAAATCCTGAAGAAATGGTAATTGACAAAGAAATGACTAATATGATACAATGTATGCTTGTTGTAAGCTTTTGCTTTATCCTCTGAATCGCATTATCTATAGCTTTAATATCTTTTCCAAGACTCTCTGCTATCTTCTGATAGGTGTAATCCTTCATATAAAGCTCAAAGACTTTTTTCTCAAGTTTTGAAAGCCTTCCAACAAGCATACATTGTATCATATTAGTCATTTCTTTGTCAATTACCATTTCTTCAGGATTTGAATTATTTTCGTATAAAATGCCGTTGGAGATATTTGCGCTTTCAAAATCCTCATTATCCGCAAATCCATCCAAGGACAGATAATCATTTAACGGGCTGTTTCTTCTGGCCTGAGATTTTGTTATAGCGGTATACATCTGCCTGTTAATACAAACCTGAGCAAAAGCCCTGAAAGGCACATTAAGTTCTGCGGAAAAATCCCAAAGAGCTTTATAAAGGCCTATCATTCCTTCCTGAATAAGGTCTTCCTTATCCGCTCCGGCAAGAAAAAGAGTCTTTGCCAGTGTGCGGACAAGGTTTTTGTATTTATTCATAATAAAATCGGTGGCGTCCTTGTTGTTTTGTTTTACCAAAGCAACAAGTTCTTCATCTGTCATTCCGG
>JAILFQ010000161.1 GCA_024697505.1 Lachnospiraceae bacterium | reverse complement strand
TCTTTATCAAGGGTAATACCCTTTACTCCTCTTCCGGTCTTTTTAAGTTCCGGAACTTCGGAAAGATCAAATCCCAGAGAAAGACCATCATTTGTAAGAATGATCACCTTGCGGTTACCGGAAAGTACATCTTCTGCAGTAAGTTTTACAAGGCCGGTTACCTTGTCGCCATCCGCAAGTTTTGTGGAAGCTATTACAGCTCTTGACGTATCAAATTCCACACCGGATGTAAGTTTAATGAAGCCCTGTTGTGTAACAAAAAGGAACTGCTCTTCAAAAAGTTCGGAGAAGCTTGTATAAAGAAGTATGTTTTCCTTACCCACCTTGCAAAGATTGTGTATAAGCGTTCCCTTATCTTTAAGCTTAACTCTTGGAATCTGTGCCGCCTTAACCTGGTATATGTTGCCCTCTGCGGTAAACACGCAAAGCCTGTCATCACTCATCATATTAATGATGGTTTTGTACTCTTCTGTCTGTTCCGGCGTTGCCTTTGCAAGAGTCTGAGTATCCACGCACTTTGTATAGCCGAACTTGTCTATAAGAATCGATATTTCCTCAATCTTTTCTTCAACAACGTAATTAGCCTGCTCTACCTGGTCTATTTCAGTAAGTCTCGGCTTTAAAAACTTCTTTCTGAATTCTTTAAGCTGTGCCTTAATGCACTTGTGAAGTTCCTTCTTGGAGCCTAAGATTCTTTCGTAATCTTCAATATTCTTAGCAAGCTGTTCATCCTCTTCGTGAAGCTTTAAAACTTCCAGACCGATGAGTTTTGAAAGCTGCATCGCAAGGATGGCATCTGCCTGACGGTCTGTAAAATCAAGTTTTGCAGCCTGTTTTTTGGAGGCTTCGGACTTAAACTTAATATCCGTAATGTCTCCGCTTGTAAGACAGGCCTTTGCCTGCTTAACGGAAGTGGAGCCGCGGAGAATTTCTATAATAAGGTCTATAACATCTGTTGCTCTTATAAGACCTTGTACAATCTCTTTTCTCTCCGTAGCCTTCTCAAGCATATGAGTATATTCTCTGGTATAGAGAATTTCCTGGAAATCTATAAACTCTGCAAGCATAGACTTGAGGTTAAAGACTATAGGCTGCTGGTCTTTAACTGCCAGCATATTTACGGAGTAGGTATCTTCGAGTCCGGTTTTCTTAAGAAGTCCGTTTAAAAGGTTTTCCGCATCTCTGTCTTTTTTAACTTCTATAACAATACGTACATCCTTGGTGGACTCATCTCTTACATCGTATATTTCATCAAAAACCTTGTTTCTCATAAGATCCACAAGATTTTCCACAAGCTTCTGCTTGTTTCCCGTACAGGTATAAGGAATTTCGGTAATAACAATATTTGTTCTTCCGTACTCCCCCTTTTCAAACTCGGTTTTTGCTCTTACTCTTATCTTTCCTTCGCCTGTTGCATAAATAAGAGGAAGGGCATCTCCGTTTGTAATGATGCCTCCTGTTGGGAAGTCCGGCCCCGGAATGTATTCCATAAGTCTTTCGAGAGTTATATCCGGGTTTTCCATATAAGCTATTGCTCCGTCTATAACCTCTCCCGGGTTATGAGGAGGAATATTTGTTGCCATACCTACCGCAATACCTGTGGTTCCGTTTATTAAAAGGTTTGGAAGCATTGCAGGAAGAACGGAAGGTTCTTTCTCGGAATTATCAAAGTTAGGAAGAAAGTCCACCAGGCCCTTGTCTATGTTTTCAAGCATAGTCATGGCGCCTTCGGAAAGTCTTGCCTCCGTATATCTCATTGCAGCCGCCGGGTCTCCGTCAAGAGAACCAAAGTTTCCGTGTCCGTCTACAAGCGGAATGGAAAGAGAAAAGTCCTCAGACATGTGTACCAGGGCTTCATAAATGGAAGAATCCCCGTGAGGATGGAATTTACCCATGGTATCACCCACAATACGGGCACTCTTTCTGTGAGGCTTCTTAGGATCCAGCCCCAGTTCCGTCATTGCGTAGAGAATTCTTCTTTGTACCGGTTTTAAGCCGTCCCTTACATCCGGGAGGGCTCTGTCTATAATTACGTTTACTGCATAATCTCTGTAAGAGGTTTTCATTTCCTCCGCAAAATCATACTGTACCATATTTTCTTTTATTTCGTTTGTTGTACTCATTACCCTCTCTCCTTAAACATCAAGCTTTGCGTATTTCGCTTCATCCATAATAAACTGACGTCTCGGCGGTACGTTGTTACTCATAAGAGTTGTTGTAACCTCGTCCGCTTCCACGTTATCCGAAATGGATATCTGTGCAAGCACTCTTTGCGCAGGGTCGAGAGTTGTTTCCCAAAGCTGGTCCGCATCCATCTCACCAAGACCTTTGTATCTTTGAAGATTAACTATTTTGTGGCCTTCCTTACGGAATTTTTCAAGTTCGAAATCGTTAAACAGGTACCTGGCTTCCTTTTTCTTGCCTTTTCCGCTGCCTTCGTATTCCACCTTGTAAAGTGGCGGAAGCCCTCTGTAAACCTTGCCTTCCATAATAAGCTCCGGCATCCACCTGTAGAAGAAGGTAAGAAGCAGGGTTGAAATATGGGCACCGTCAACATCGGCATCGGTAAGAATGATTATCTTATCGTAACGGAGTTTTGTAATATCAAACTCCTCTTTAATTCCACAGCCGAAAGCCGCGATCATCATTTTAATTTCCGCGTTGGTAAGAACCTTTTCGTCCGCAACCTTTTCAACGTTCAAAATCTTACCGCGAAG
>JAILFQ010000122.1 GCA_024697505.1 Lachnospiraceae bacterium | reverse complement strand
TGACCTCAATAATATAGAAGAAACCATACTTGAGTATAAACCTCAGGTTGTTGTAATAGACTCTATTCAGACTATGTACAGGGCGGCGGTAGACTCCGCACCGGGCAGCATAAGTCAGGTAAGAGAGGCAACTTCCAGCCTGCTTCGCCTTGCAAAAGATAACTGCATTTCCATTTTTATAGTAGGACATGTTACAAAAGAAGGTACTGTTGCAGGCCCGAGAATGCTTGAACATATGGTGGATACCGTACTTTATTTTGAGGGAGACAATTCTGCCGCTTACCGTATATTAAGGGCTGTAAAGAACCGTTTTGGCTCCACAAATGAAATAGGTGTTTTTGAGATGGTGGAAAACGGGTTAAAAGAAGTTCCAAATCCGTCTGAATATATGCTTGAAGGCAGGCCGGAGAACGAGCCCGGGTCTGTTATTACTACGGTTATGGAGGGAACAAGACCTCTTCTTGTGGAAATTCAGGCTCTTGTCTGTCCTACCAATTTTAATATGCCAAGAAGAACCGCTGTGGGAGTGGATTATAACAGGGTAAATCTTCTTATGGCAGTTATGGAAAAGAGACTGGGCATTTCCCTTGCCGGCTGCGATGCTTATGTTAATGTTGCCGGTGGAATGCGGATTACGGAAACGGGAACAGACCTTGCAATAGTTATGGCCCTGCTTTCCAGTTACAAAAACAGGGCACTGGACAGTAAGACGGTAGTCTTCGGAGAGATAGGACTTACAGGTGAAGTAAGAAATGTAAGTATGACTCCTCAAAGAGTGCATGAGGCTGAAAAGCTTGGCTACGAAAGTGCTATAATTCCAAAAAACAGACGTAAAGATTTTGGAAAGAAAGAAAACATGAAACTTCTGGAAATAGGTAATATACGCGACCTTGCCAATATATTCTGACAGGCGGACAATAAAGGAGGCTTTGCTTTGAAGCAGGCAGAAAAAACAAATGTTATGCGTGTGCTGGACAGCAAAAAGATCCGGTATACAAGTCATACCTATGAGGCGGATCCAACCTTAACCGGAGAGGATATAGCGGGAATTCTCGGAGAAAATGCGGAGCAGGTTTTTAAGACTTTGGTTACGCAGGGAAAGACCGGAACCTATTATGTTTTTGTTATTCCTGTTAAGGAAGAACTGGATTTAAAAAAAGCTGCCAAGGCAGCGGAAGAAAAATCCATTGCAATGATCAAACAAAAAGACCTTCTTCCTCTTACCGGATATGTGCATGGAGGATGTTCTCCCATAGGCATGAAGAAGGCTTTTAAAACTTTTATCAACAGCAGTGTCAGGAATTACGACAAGATCTTTTTAAGTGCCGGAAAAGTCGGTTATCAGATAGAAATATCCCCGGAGGATCTTATTAAAGTTACTTCCTGTAAAGAAGAGGAACTGGTCTGAAATGTTACTCTTACATTATCCTAAAATTGTTTGAAACAACAAGTATGACACTTCCATTCCCCTCAAAAAAGCGGTATAATTAAATTACTGCCTAAGGGGGAGACTATGGGAACAGCCCCTCGGCAAAAAAATATCTGGGGGCTTACTTATATGGCAAATGATTCCAACGGCGCAAAGGCGCCAACTCTTAAGCTGAATGTTAAGCGTACGGCTTTCATCGGCTTTGCTTTCTTTGGTATTTTACTTTTCTGGCAGGTATACGACACATGGTGCCCTACACTTCTTACAGACATCTTCGCAAAAAGTATTTACGGTCTAACCTCGGGAGAATTAAAACTTGCAGACCCGGACAAAATTCTTGAAGTCCAGTGGCTTGTTGGTATCGTAATGGCCTGCGACAATCTTGCGGCCCTTATCCTTCTTCCCTTGTTCGGTAATATTTCCGATAAAACGCACACAAGAATAGGAAAGAGAATGCCGTTCATTCTCGTGGGAACCCTTGTTTCCGCAATTGCATTTCCTTTTATCCCGCTTTTCTTTCATAAAAACATAATTGCGGGAATGATAGCTTCAATGGCTATTGTCCTTGTGTTTATGATGATGTACCGTAATCCTGCGGTTGCTTTAATGCCGGATATCACTCCAAAGCCGCTTAGAGCAAGAGCCAACGGAATCATTAACATTATGGGTTACTTTGGCGGAGCTTTTGCAACCGTTCTCGGTTTTAAATATGTGCTTAATACATATATCAACGC
>JAILFQ010000352.1 GCA_024697505.1 Lachnospiraceae bacterium | reverse complement strand
TGTGTTGGTGGTCTTGTTCTTATGCTTATTTTTAAAGATTCTTCCATTACAAAAATTGATGTGATTCCGGAAAACTCCCGTCGCCCGTTTCAGGAAATGACGACAGGTAAAGAAAAAGAACCTTACGCACACCCTACAATTTCTGAAAACACAAATTCAGAAGAGGAAGTAGAGGGTGACGAGCCGAAGCTTGATCATGAAGAACAACCTGAAGAAAAGGGAGAGAATAAGGAACAATTAAGTGAGCAGGAAGATATTACAGAGGATTTACGGGAAGAAATAGAAAATGGTAATAATACAGATGAAGTAGAAGAAACTATCGGAAATACTGAAGAAATATCCGGTAATAACGGGGAAAATACCGAAGAGGAAACCGGTATGGAGAAAAATGAAGAAATTTCCGAACCTAAAGCCGGTGAGAAGAAGCTATCATTTGAGGATGTGCTGGCCGAAGATGCAATGCTCAGGAGTAATATACTTAATAATCTGGATTATTACGAAAGCTTTGATAATACCATTACAAAGGAAACCTGGTGCTATAATCAGAAAAAACAGGATACGGTAAATCATTTGCCGCCGAGAAGTTATCAGCATTTTGATATAAGTAAATATGATGGCTACTATATTAATCCAAACCTTGAAGTAGGTGAAAAGGTTATTTACCTTGGATTTGACTGTGGTTCCTCAACGGAATATACGGATATTTTCCTTGAGGCTCTTGCAAAACACAATGCTACCGCCTGCTTTTTTGTGACAACGAAGTTTATGAGGAATTTCCCGCAGTCGCTTGTCAATATTGCAGAGGCAGGACATGTAGTCGGAAATCATACGACGAATCATTTGGATCTGAGGAAACTTAGTTCTGAGAAAATTATTGAGGAACTTCAGATTTGCTCAGAATATTATTTTGATCTTACCGGAAAAAAGATGGATCCTTTCTTTAGGCCTCCGGGCGGTGCTTATACGGAAAGGACCATGAAGATAATACAGGACCTCGGCTACAGCACTATATTCTGGAGCTGGGCGTATAGAGACTGGGATGATTCATCACCTGTGGAGCCCGGAGTTCCGACAGAACTTATAAAAAAATACTATCATCCGGGAATGGTACTTCTTATGCATGTGGACTGTTATCAAAACGGTGCGGAACTGGATGAGATCCTTACTTTCCTTGAAGGAGAAGGATACAGGATCGGTTCCATGTACGAACTTATAGGACAATAAATGTCCATTTATGGTAAAGGTAATACTGTTTTTTTTATATAAACGACAATATAATTGTGGCAGATATATTCTTGCAAAACGCAACAAAAACAGGAGGATTATAAAATGAAGTTTTTTATTGACACAGCTAACGTTGATGAAATACGTAAGGCAAATGACATGGGAGTGATCTGCGGAGTTACAACAAACCCTTCCCTTATTGCAAAGGAAGGAAGAGATTTTAAGCAGGTTATTGCTGAAATCGCAAGCATTGTAGACGGACCTATAAGTGGAGAAGTTAAAGCAACAACAACAGATGCAGAAGGTATGATAAAGGAAGGCCGCGAAATTGCAGCTATTCATCCAAACATGGTAGTAAAGATTCCTATGACAGTTGAAGGTCTTAAGGCAGTTAAGGTTTTAAGCGCAGAAGGAATTAAGACAAATGTAACACTTATTTTCTCTGCTAACCAGGCTCTTCTTGCTGCAAAGGCAGGTGCAACATATGTTTCTCCTTTCCTTGGCAGACTTGATGATATATCCATGCCGGGTATTGATCTTGTTCGTACAATAGCAGATATCTTTGCTATTTATGATGACATTCACACAGAAATAATCGCAGCAAGCGTAAGAAATCCGATTCATGTAACAGATTGCGCTCTTGCAGGTGCGGATATTGCAACAGTTCCTTATAAGGTAATAGAGCAGATGACAAAGCATCCGCTTACAGACCAGGGAATTGAGAAGTTTGTTAAGGACTACAAGGCAGTTTTTGGTGATAAATAATTTTAGGAGGATTTGTAAAGTGGCAGGTAACATTGATACAATGTCTGTAAACGCAATACGTGTTCTTGCGGCAGACGCTATCCAGAAAGCAAAATCCGGACATCCGGGACTTCCTCTCGGTTGCGCGGCTATTGCTTACGATCTTTTTGCAAAGGAAATGAAGCACAATCCGGCTGATCCTGATTGGCCGAACAGAGACCGTTTTATTCTTTCGGGCGGACATGGCTCAACTCTTCTTTACTCACTTTTACATTTATTCGGCTATGGACTTAAGAAGGAAGACCTTATGCAGTTCCGTCAGCTGGATTCCCTTACACCGGGACACCCTGAGTACAGACATACAAAGGGCGTAGAGGCTACAACAGGTCCTCTTGGTGCAGGTATGGGTATGGCTGTAGGTATGGCAATTGCAGAAGAGCATCTTGCAGCAAAGTTTAATAAAGAAGGCTTCCCTGTTATGAATCATTATACATATGTACTCGGTGGAGACGGTTGTATGATGGAAGGAATTTCTTCCGAAGCATTCTCTCTTGCGGGAACTTTAGGTCTTAGCAAGCTTATTGTTATTTACGATTCCAACAAGATTTCCATTGAGGGAAGTACGGATATAGCCTTCACTGAAGATGTTAAGAAGCGTTTTGATGCATTTGGTTTCCAGACACTTGTTGTTGAAGACGGAAACGACCTTGCTGCTATTCACGCAGCAATTGAAGAAGCTAAGTCGGATAAGACACGCCCTTCAATGATCATGGTTAAGACACAGATTGGTTTTGGCTGCCCGGCAAAGCAGGGTAAAGCAAGCGCTCATGGTGAACCTCTTGGAGAAGAGAATGTTCTTGCGCTTAAGGAGAACCTTGGATGGCCATCTACAGAACCATTCTTTGTACCACAGGAAGTTTACGATAATTACGCAGCAATTGCGAAGGAAAAAGCAAAGGACGAAGAAGCATGGAATAAGATGTTTGCAGAGTACTGTGCTAAGTTCCCTGAAATGAAGAAGGCATGGGATGATGAATTCAATCTTGACATAGCAGATTCCCTTATTGATGACAAAGACTTCTGGGCATATGACGAAAAGCCTGAAGCAACAAGAAATCTTTCCGGCATGGTTATTAACCGCCTTAAAGATAAAGTTCCGTCTCTTATGGGAGGAGCAGCAGACCTTTCACCTTCTACCAAGACTTACATGAAGGATATGGG
>JAILFQ010000111.1 GCA_024697505.1 Lachnospiraceae bacterium | reverse complement strand
CCTCTATTTTGTCAGTTCTATTTTGACACATCACCCCCGTCCCCAAACATGTCAAAACAGGTCCAGTGTGCTGTCCAAGTAAAGTTCTTCGCGTAAGTTTATGGCATACTCCGGTTTAGTCATGTAATGGAGGATAAATTCCAGGAGTATGGCGCTGCCAAGGCTTCGCCCTTCTATTTTAAACTGGGAAAAGCCCATTGGCAGGTAGATATTTTTTATGTCGTCAATTCCTATAAATGCAGGACTTTTCATTGCGTCGGAGAAGCGGTAGCCCCTTGCCGCGTTTAATGATGTGCAGGCATGGTCTTCGCAGTCCGGGTAAACCGCCTTTTTGCTTACGTTTTCGTAGCATTTCTTTCTGTCTTTACAGGAGACGGAGCAACATTCGTTGCAGAGAAATTCCGTTTTGTCTTTGCAGGCGGCTGGCAGTTTCTCAAGTTTTTCAAAGCTTTTGTTAAGTCTGAAATCCGGTACAACAAAGGAAAAATCTTCCCTTTCAAGTTCCTTTTCAAAGTCCGAAAAGTCCGTAAGCACCTTTGTTGTTGTGGAAACAAAATAGAAGCCCGGGTAATTTTTCTTTATATATTCCAAAAGCAGGTCAGAATATATAATAATCCCGTTTTTCCCGTCCTCGCAGTCGGAAAAGAGCCTGCAAAGGCGGTTGCACTTCTTGTCCGCAAGATGCTCTTCTTTAAGCAGAGAATTACTGAAGGTAAGTCTTGCGGAAATTCCGTACTTTTTAAGAAGCTCTGCCACATCTTTAGGGTCCGCGTCTCCAAAGCCCACTCTTCCGCCGCCCCAGAGGCAGTCCCCGGGAGCGCCGTAAACAGAGCCTATTTCGCACCAGTCGTAAAAATATTCTCTGTGCCCGTAAAAGATGGGCAGGAACTCGCTGTAAAAATCGTAAAATTCAAACAGGCCCGGCAAATGATAATATGCCTTGGCCCGCTTCTTTTTTTCTAACATCTTTCTGCTCCCACAGCCGCAAGAAACTGCTTTGCAATGTACATGCAGCCGGTCTGATTAGGGTGAACTCTGTCCCAGGCAATGTTTGCGGAATGCATATGCTTAAAAAGCCTGTCCCAGCCTTCCTGAAGGTCCACAACCGTCAATTTATATTTCTCGCCAAGTTTCTTAACAATGGCGCCGTACTCATCCATACGCGCTCTCATAAGGTCTTCCTTGTTAGGCTCCATAAAATACGGGGTCATAAGGATCATTCCCTTAACCTTTGGAAGAGTACTTTTAATAAGTTCGTCGTAAGTAGCCTCAAATTCTTCGGGAGACACATGAGTTTCCGGCATCTGCGGGCAGTCAAACTGCCTCCAGACATCATTAATGCCTATAAGCACACTTACCCAGTCCGGCTTCCTGTCGAAAACATCGGTCTGCCATCTGGCTTTAAGGTCTCTTACCTGATTTCCGCCAATTCCCATGTTTACAACTCTAAGCCCAAGTTCCGGGTACATGCAGCCAAGAAGTGCGCCCGTGCAGGCAACATAGCTGTGGCCCCAGGCATTAAAAAGTCCTTCTCCCACAGGTCTTGCACGCTCATAGTCCGAAATGGAATCCCCGATAAACAAAACCGTATCATTTTTCTCAAAAAGCATAATTCTGCCTCCTTTATAAGTCTTGCTTGCCAAACCTTTATCTCTTTCACAAATGATGATTAAAGTGTCTTTATACGACATAAGATTATATCATTTAATCATTAATAAAAACACAGGTTATTTCGTATTAACGCTATTTCGTGTTAACTCTATTTGGTATTAAAGCTATTTGGTATCAGCGTTATTTTATGCCGGAACTATACAATATTGGTCTTATTTCCCGCAGGTATTATCCTGTACAAATATCTTCTTTTTTGCAACCCAAAGATAAGCAAAGCACAAAACTATTTGCAGCAGGGTGGAGCATGGGGTAGCAAGCCCTATATAAAAAAGTCTTACCTGCCTAAGCCTGCTCATTAAAAATGATACAGGCACCCTTACCGCAAAAGCCCCGATTATTCCCTGTGCCATAACAAATGTAGTGTGCCCCATTCCATTAAAAAAGCCGATAAAACAAAACAGGAAGCAGGTAAGCAGGCAGTCTATAGCATAGGCCTTTAAATAATCCGCAGAAGCGGCAATAACCTCCGGATCTTTCGAGAAAACTCCGGACATTATATCACCGTGAAAAAAGGTCATAACAAACATTGCAAAGCCAAAGGCAAATGATATAAAAACCGCCGCGCGGAAGCCTTTAATTGCTCTGTCTGTTTTACCTGCGCCTCTGTTTTGGGCAACAAAGGCGGACATGGACTGCATAAAAGCTGCCGGAACAAGCATAATAAAAGCACAAACCTTTTCGGCAACGCCAACACCTGCAGACTCTGTAAGACCTAGAGAGTTTACTATTGCCAGTATTACAAGAAATGATATTCCAACCAAAAGGTCCTGTAAGGCAATAGGTGTGCCAAGGAATAAGATCCTTTTTACAATATTTCCGTCCCATCTTATCAGACTTCTTTTAAGTTTAAACGGAAGCATCTTTTTGGATATTATTACACAGGAGATAATTACGCTTATAAGCTGAGCCGCAACCGTCGCCATTGCTGCTCCTGCTGTTCCGAGTTTAAATACCGCAACCAGAAGTAAATCTCCGATTATATTGCAAATGCAGGCAATCAGCACCGTAAGGAGGGGAGTATTGGAGTCCCCTATTCCTCTAAAGATTCCGCCTATCAAGTTATACGCAATGATAACAACCGCGCCGCCACCGCAGATCGTTATGTACATAACCGTCAGGTCAAAAGCTTCTTCGGGAGCATGCATTATTGCTGCAAGCTTTTGCGCAGTTAAAGGAAGCATAAGAGTGAGTACGATCCCGACAATTAAGAACATTAAAAGCCCGCTTCCTACTATCTTTCCTCCTTCTTCAGCCTTTTTTTCGCCTATTTTCTGCCCAAGTATAATGGTCATTCCCATGCAAAGGCTGCTGATTAAATTTGTAATGGTCATCATTATCTGCGAGCCGGTGGAAACCGCCGAAACATCTGCAGAACCTGCAAACTTGCCGACTATCATTAGGTCTACTGCACCGTACATAGCCTGTAAAAACAAGGCAAACAAAACCGGACCCGCAAATTTTAAAAGCGGTCCTACTATCTTTCCTGTTGTAAAATCAATTCTCTTTTCCATAATCTGCTCCTTTATACAATAAAAAAACCGGACAAGAAACCCGGTATCTCAACCTGGCATCTTATCCGGTTTGTTATTTCATAATGAATAACTCACCCTCCGATGAACGAAGCTTATAATAGCAATTATAGAAAAATTTGTCAACAAGGAAAGGAGTTGTGAGCAAAATGACACTACACCCCCGTCCCCAAATATGTCAATCTCTCCTTCTTCCGCCTATTCCTCCTACTATAAGCACGAGTCTTAAAAGCTGAAGTATTGAGGTAAGAAGTGCAGCCACATAGGTAAGTGCAGCCGCCTTAAGCACCTTTCCGGCACCGGAAATCTCTTCTCCTTCAAGAATGCCGCCTGTTTCAAGCACATACATGGCTCTTTTGGAGGCATCAAACTCCACCGGAAGTGTAATAAGCTGAAAAAGCACCACAAAAGTAAATAGAATAACGCCTATCTGGGCAAGGCCCAGAAAATCGAAAATAATTCCCAAAACAATCAAAGGCCAGGAAAGCCAGGAGCCTATGTTGGCAAGAGGCACCGAAAGAGATCTGAGCTTAAGCGGACCATAGTTTTCCTTGTGCTGTATGGCATGTCCGCACTCATGGGCGGCAACTCCTATTGCGGCAACGGAAGTGGAATCGTAAACGCTGTCGGAGAGTCTTAAGACCAGTTCATTCGGTGAATAATGGTCTGTTAAACTTCCGGAGATCCGTTTAATCTCAACATCGTCTATACCTTCGTGTTCCAGGATCATCCTTGCAACATCTCTGCCCGTAAGTCCTCTTGCATTTGCAACTTTTGCATATCTGTGAAATGTAAATTTTACATTTGCAGAAGCAATGAGTGAAATAACAAGACCTATAAGGACCAGAATATATGTGTAATCAGTAGGCATATCTTTCAACTTTCCTTTAAAAGTTATTTATTATAGATTATCACACATTCCGGCATATTTTTAAACAAATTCTTTCAAATTTGTTGCTCCGCCGTCCACAAGCACGACTATACCCGCGCCTCA
>JAILFQ010000105.1 GCA_024697505.1 Lachnospiraceae bacterium | reverse complement strand
AAGTGTAACAGCTTTGGACTGCACCCCCCTTTTTGATGCTTTTCTACAATATAGGGGGTGCGAAAACCAAATAGCAGTTGCAGCACCACTTGGCGCTTCGCTCTCATGCTTCAATACGCTTACGCTCTCACCCCTTGCTCTTCATTCGCAATCCCTTCTATTAATTCATTTTATCGATAACTGAAATAAATTATTCCCGCTTTACTTTAACCTGCCTAAAGGCTACCTTATCCTTGTAAAGCATCATGGTTTGAGCATACTCAACCAATACGACAGATAAAAGGAGCCTATATGAACAACACAAGAATTGAGTCAGATTCCATAGGAAACCTTGCAGTGCCGATGTCTTCCTATTACGGAGTGCAGGCGCTCAGAGCAAGCCGTAATTTTAAGATTACGGGAAGGCCGATGAACGAAGAATTTCTAACTAATCTTGCAATTATAAAAAAAGCCGCCGCCATAGTTAACAACAGGGCAGGGCTTCTTAAGACCGGTATAGCAAACGCCATAATAAGTGCGGCTGATGAAGTGATATCCGGTAAATATACAGACCAGTTTATTGTGGACGCTGTACAGGGAGGCGCGGGTACAAGCGCAAATATGAACATGAACGAGGTTATTGCAAATCGTGCAGGCGAACTTCTTGGAGGGGAGCTTGGCTCTTACGACCTTGTCCACCCAAATGACCATGTTAACATGGCCCAGTCCACAAATGATGTTATTCCTACTGCGGGAAAAATGACGGTTATCTCCCTTTCAAAAGAATTGTTAAGCGAACTGGATAAACTTAGAAATGCCCTTACAAAAAAATCACTTGAGTTTCAAAATGTTATAAAGATGGGCCGCACCCAGCTTCAGGATGCCGTTCCCATGACCCTTGGTGAAAGCTTTGCGGGCTATGCATCAATGATAGACCGCTGCACAAACAGAATAAAAAAAGCCGAACTGGAAATGCATGAGGTAAACCTTGGCGGAACAGCCATAGGTTCAGGAATAGATGCTTCCCTGTACTACGAAAGCAAAATAGTTCCGACTCTTGCAGAGCTCTTTAAAGAAGATCTGGTGCAGGCAGAGGACCTTTTCGACTCCACACAGAACCTGGATTCCTTCGTGGAATTCTCCGGTTCTCTTAAAGCGCTTGCCGTAAGCCTTTCAAAAATGTGCAACGACCTGCGTCTTCTTTCTTCCGGTCCAAGATGCGGCCTGCACGAGATTAATCTTCCGGCAAAGCAAAACGGTTCTTCAATAATGCCCGGAAAAGTAAACCCTGTAATACCGGAGGTGGTAACACAGGCAGCATTTCTTGTTATAGGCCACGACACCACAATTGCAATGGCGGCGGAAGCAGGCCAGTTAGAGCTTAACGCCTTCGAACCGGTGGTTTTCTACCAGCTCTTCGAATCTATAGAAGTCCTCACAGGAGCCATTAAAACACTCAGAGAAAACTGTATAACGGGAATTACCCCAAATATAGACCATTGCAAAGAGCTTGAAGAGAATTCCGTTGGTATAGTAACAGCACTTTGCCCGTATATAGGCTACAAAAAAGCGGCTTCCATAGCCAAACAGGCTTTAAAAGAAAACCGCTCCGTAAAAGAAATAGTTCTTGAATATAAACTCATGGAAGAGGCCCCGCTTACAAAGCTTTTGGACCCTCGTTCAATGATATCTTTTAAAACAAAACGTTAATCCCGCTTATCAAATGATGGTAAGTTCCATCTGTAATGTATAGCCAGGAACCTTATAAGTGTTATGAGCACCATGCTTATTATGGCTGCTGCCAAAACATTTATATAGGTTTCTGCGTATGCATAGACAATTGCTCCCGCAAGGGCCGCAACTCCGTATACACGCTTTTTCATAATAAGAGGCATCTGGCCGGCCAGAATATCTCTTAATATTCCACCGCCTATTCCGGTAAGAACTCCTACAAATATTACAAGAAAAGTATTATCTTCATAACCGGCATTAACCGCAGTTCTGCAGCCTACAACCACAAAAGCCGCAAGTCCGACCGCATCTGCCGCATTAAGAAGAAATTCACTCTTAGCGTGAACCCTGTGTATTTCCACCGCATCCGCCTTTATTATCTTGTGGCGAAGTATAATAAAATCCACAACACAGGTTACAAAAGCAACCGCAACATAAACGGGCTCCTGGAACATAACCGGAGGCGTCTGTCCAAGAAGCAGATCTCTTATAACTCCTCCGCCTACGGCCGTTGCGCACCCAAGAACTATGGCACCAAAAAGGTCCATCTTCTTCTCCTTTGCCACCAAAACTCCGGAAATGGCAAATGCAACAGTCCCGATCATTTCAAAAATAAAAAAGATAACATCAAATTTCATAAAGACTTAAAGCCTCCAAAAAGGTCCTCTGTTTTTCACAGACGGACTAAATCTGACTCATTATAGCACACCATATTTCCCAAATGATAGTCCTTTTTTCGCACATTTTCACTTTGTACGCGCTATACGAACGCATGTGCAAAGCAGGAAATTTGTCTTTAGCACACGGACAAAACCGCTGTGATCCAAAAACCCTACAAGTAACTTAAAGCCTCCGGACAGCAAGATGATCTATCGGACCTACTTAATGCGTATTCCAAGCGGAACCGCCCTTTCCGCCTCACTATTGTCCTCTTTATTTCTGTCGGAAATTTTAAGACATCTTTTTCCGCCAAGGACTATCTGGGCAGAACCTCCGCCATCCAGATTTACAGCGTTGTAAAGACCGAGCTTTACGCATATGTCCGCCACTTCCGAAAGGCTTGCCCCGCAGGAGTCAACTCCCTTTTCATAAGAAAACTTTCCTTTCCCTTCAATCCACAAAAAGACCGGACTTCCATCTCTTGCAGCCCCGGCCACCATACGCGGTGCCCTGGCTTTTTTATAATTTAAGGGATAAAGTGTAGGGGGATAAACCACCTCCAGAGGATTTTTAATATTATAAAAAGGAGATTTAAACCTAAGCGTTTTTTCTCCCTTTATAACAGCGGAATTTCCGCATTGCACCGCAAACAGTACATCTTCAAGGCCTCGGTACTTTACGGGACTTCCAAGATAATTACCACCTGTGTTCACCCTGTCAAAATCTGTATTCACGTTTCCAAAATCTCTATTCACGTTTCCAAAATCTGTGTTCCCGCTTCCAAAATCTGTATTCACGCTTCCGAAATCTGTATTATCACTGCAGGAATCTGCATTTACCCCGCAAACATTTTTATTGATGCTATTGTTTTCAGTGTTATTAATCCTTATTACAAACCCCGCCGCAGGAATTTCCATTCCGCCGCCCGCTTTTACCGCAACAACCTTTCTGCCAATAACAGCCAGGTCCAAAACATCGTCTTTCCCCGGAAGTTTTGGAGTTTTACTTCTCTCAGGTCTTTCAAAGAATTCTACACCCTTTTCTCCGTCTTTGAAAATGCACCCGTCAATTTCCACCTCCAGCTCTTTAAGAAGCGGTGTTGCCACCAAAACTTCACCGGGTGTGGTATCATTTGCTTTTTTTACAAGCAGCGCCTCCCTTTTATAAAGAGGCGGATTAAGCACCTGCCCGTCTTTTACCGTAAGTCCGAAGGCCGTTCCTATAACGTCGTAAGGGCTTGCCACGTCAAAGGAATCCATAATAAAAAATGATGAATTAAGCACCCCGCCAAGGCCCCCGGCAGATTCCGAAAGAAGGCCGAATTTGTTTCCCACAGGCAGTATTTTTGTATACGGTGCCTTACCGCAAACCACCTTAAGGCAGCCCCTTTCTTTTAAATCTTCGTAAAAGTCCTTTAACGAAGGGAGCTTAAAAACAGGTTTCCCTTTGCGGGTTAATCTAACCC
>JAILFQ010000103.1 GCA_024697505.1 Lachnospiraceae bacterium | reverse complement strand
ACAGGGACCTCTTCAAAAAAACTGCTGAGGAAAATGACGTTTTAATGCCGCGTATTAATGATGCCCTGCTTGCGGTTACAAAGGAAACCGCTTTTATCGGGTTGGAGCTCTTTGCAAATGAGCCTGACCATCTTATTCAGGGGGCAAAGCAGGCGCACGATGATATAGCAAACAGAATTAAAGACGGCGTTCTTCAAAATGTGGCAACCTGGATGGATGCCTGGCCGTTTAAAGAGAATACTACTTACAGTATGCTCATTTGTAAGGTGGAGAAAAAATATTTGAGGGGAACAAATGAAAATTAAAGTTACGGAAAAAAGTTTTAAGGATGTGCTGAAACTTGAGGGGGCAAAGCACATAAAACCGTTAAAACAGAGCCGCTTTTTAAGATGGCTTATTAAGGTGCTTTCGGCAAAGGAATTGAAAGAAACCGGCTTTTCCTACATCTCCGAGGGAATGAACAAACTCGGAAAAAAGGAGCCTTGCCTTATTCTTATGAATCATTCATCATTTACGGATTTACAGATCATCGGCACCGTGTTTTCGGACAGGTCCTACCACATAGTCTGCACAAATGATGGTTTTGTGGGGAAAGGTCTTCTTATGAGAAGAGTGGGATGTATTCCTACCAAGAAGTTTATCCCGGAAGCGGTTCTTATAAAAGATATGAAATATGCTCTTACAAAGCTTAAGAGCTCTGTAGTTATGTATCCGGAGGCAAGCTACAGTTTTGACGGCAGCGAAACTCCTCTTCCGGAAAGTCTGGGAAAGTGTTTAAAACTCCTTGGAGTTCCGGTGGTTATGGTGAAAACCCAAGGGGCATTTCTAAGAGACCCGCTTTATAACGGGCTTAAAAAACGTAAAACCAAGGTAAGCGCGATTGTAAGGTATCTTCTCACGCCGGAAGAAATAAAGGAAAAGTCTCCGGAAGAACTGAATGCTAAGCTTACAGAAGCTTTTAAGTACGATCATTTCCGTGCCCAGCATGAAGCGGGCGTTTTAATAAAGGAGCCTTTCCGTGCGGAGGGGTTACATAGGGTGTTGTACAAGTGCCCGGACTGTATGGCGGAAGGCTGTATGGAAGGTAAAGGGATCTATATAAGATGCTGTAACTGCGGCAGTCTTTACGAACTTAAAGAAGACGGAACGCTGGAAGGGCAAAAGGAAAAAACAAAGTTTTCCTACATTACGGATTGGTACAAGTGGGAAAGAGAGTGTGTAAAAGAAGAACTCTTAAATGCAAAATACAGGCTTTCCACAGATGTGGACATTATGGTGCTGGTGGATGAAAAGAGTATGTACCACGTGGGAGAAGGGCATTTAACTCATGATCTTACAGGCTTTACGCTTACCGGCTGCAATGGGGAACTTTCATACCATCAGAGCGGAAGTGCTTCCTACAGTCTGTATGCGGATTATTTTTGGTACGAGATTGGGGATGTTATAAGTATTGGAGACAATAAGATGCAATATTATTGCTTCCCGAAAGAAAAAGAGGGAAGTAATGTTGCAAAGGCGCGTCTTGCCGCGGAAGAATTGTTTCGCTTAAAAAATTCGGAAAAAGGTATTAAGTCTTTTACGAGTTAAGACGCAGCGTATAGAAAAGACAGGTGTTTATATGCTTAAAGTGGATTTAATAACAGGTTTTCTTGGTTCAGGAAAGACCACCTTACTTCTTAAATATGCAAGGTATTTAATGAGACAGGGGCTTAGAATAGGAATTCTTGAGTACGATTACGGAACGGTAAATGTGGATATGGTGCTGCTTTCCGGTCTGCGAGGGGACAACTGCGAACTGGAAATGGTGGCTGCCGGCTGTGATGAGGACTGTCTTAAAAGGCGGTTTAAAACAAAACTTATTGCTATGGCAATGAGCGGCTACGACAGAGTGATAATAGAACCTTCAGGTATTTTTGATATGGACCTTTTCTTTGATACGCTGAGGGATGAGCCGCTTGATGAGTGGTATGAAATAGGAAGCATAATAACTGTGGTAAGCGCGGAGCTTGAAGAAAACCTTGGGGACGAGGAAAACTTTGTTTTGGCATCCCAGGCCTCCTGCGCAGGAAGGGTGATTTTCAGCAGGACACAACTTTCAAATGAAAAGAAGCTTGCAGAAGTCAAGGCTCACCTGGAAAGAGCTGCTGCGGAAATACACTGCAGAAGGTTCGAACCTGTTTATGTGGAAAAAAACTGGGACAACCTTAATGATGAAGACTTTAAGGAATTAAAAGAAAGCGGATATCATGTAGGGGAATACGAAAAGGTGACAGCAGGAGAAAAATCCGGTTTTTCTTCCGTTTGTTTTCTTGAAGTTCCTGAGGGGCTCGATGCTTTAAAAGAAAAGATAAATAAGCTTTTTGAAGAGAAAACTTACGGAAACATATTCAGAGTAAAAGGCTTTGTGCTTAGCGACGGTGCCTGTTACGAGATAAACGCTACAAAAGAAAAGGTGGAAACAAGGAAGGCATCAGGCAGACAGATACTTATCATTATTGGTACGGAATTAAATCAGGAAGCTATAGACACGCTTATAAAATGTGTCAAAAATGTGTAAAAACTGAGTAAAATGGTCTAATTAGTTGACAAAAAGCGAATTTATTAGTATTATCTGTGTAATCATGTGAATCACATTGAATGTGAGATCATAACTTGCTCATGAAACAAATACTATTAGGAGGATTGTATAATGCGTAAAAAGATTTTAGTAGCCACACTTGCTTGTGTATGCGCACTTGCGCTTGCGGGTTGCTCTTGTTCCACCAGTGGAAAAGATGAGACACCTACACCTGCACCAACAAGTGCAGCAACAAATACACCAAAGCCAACAAACACACCTGCACCAACAAACACACCTGCACCAACAAATACACCGGTGCCAACAAACACACCTGCTCCTGCAGTTCCTACTGCAAAGCCGGATGCAGATACATACATTGGTGCAACAATCAAGGATGACACAGTAATTCTTACAACAAACAACTTCAGCAAGTTTAATAACCCTGCTCTTAAGGTTACTTACACAGTAGGAACAGGAAAGGATGCCAAGACATGTACATTGTTCGATGGCCCTCTTACAAACGGTAAGTCCAAGTATTTACTTGCTAAAGACGTACTTAAGGATGTTACAGAACTTGGTTCATACAGTGTTGTTATCACATCCGATAACTACGCAGATATCGTAACTGACGTAAATCTTAAGTAATTAAAGCTTAAAGAAGACATTTAATGCAACACAGTCTGTTGTCAGGCTGTGTTGTTTTTTTGTCCAAATTATAGGTCTAATGACCTAATGATATTGCTTAGAATAATTTTGACACTTATTCAAAACATGATAAAATGAAATATGGACTAAATTTATCGACAGGATAAAAATGGCGGATAGTAAACTGTTAAGTTTTGGAGGGAATGTATGAATAAAAAGATCACGTTTAAAATTGCATTGGCTATGGGTGCTCTGCTCCTTGTGTTTGTGGTTATGGGAACAGGCGTAAGTTCTTCCGTAAAAAGTGTAAGCCAAAAAGTGGAAATGGTTACGGATGCCTATATTTCCGTTGGTGAGGAATGGGCGGAACTTGAAAAGGCCTGCGGAGACCTTAAAAACTACACCAATCTTATTGCATATTTGCCTGTAAAAGATGTAGTTGCCAACATTGTAAAAGATTCAACCGCAAGTATTACAAAGTTTGACAACAGTATAGAAGAGATAAGAAGACTTATTAATATTACGGAAGATAAGGAACTTTTAAACAAATATGAAAACTATGTTACACAGATCTCTCTTATTAAGGCTACACTTGAAGAAGTAATAAGCCTTTATAATTCCGGAAATGACGGAAAGATTCCTGACGCCGCATTTAAACTTAATACATATATAACAAGCATAGACGAAGCGGAAGCCAAGTTTTCCGACGCGCTTTTTACGTCTTCGGAAACTCAGGTTGCCACAGTTAAAAAAGCCATAAGCATAACAAGAGTATTTTTAAATTCCTGTCTTGTTGCCTTTATTATTGTAATTGCGGGAGCAATCGCCTATATTGTGGGCACAGTCATCAAACCGTCCAAGAGAGCAAATGATGAACTTAAAACCATCATTTCCGAGATTGAGGACGGAAACGGAGACCTTACAAAGAAGCTTACGGTTACAACAAAGGATGAAATCGGTCAGCTTTGTGTAAACATAAATAACTTTATTGAAACATTGAGAGCGATAATTAAAGAGATTAAGATGAATTCCGGGGAGATTATGGCTTCCGCGGATGACATTTACAAGAACATAGACCTTACAAATGAAGGTGCAAACGATATTTCTTCCGCTATGCAGGAACTTGCCGCAAGTATGGAAGAGGTTTCCGCAACAGTTACTCAGATTAAAGAGAACACGGATGCGGTAGGTAAAGAAACACAGGCAATGGAAGAAGAAGTGGGCGAAAACAGCGCTTACGTTGCCGAAATAAAGAAGAGAGCCGATAAGGTTAAGGAAGAAACAGACAAGAGCAAAGAAGATACGGACAACATGGTTGAAAGTATAAGAGACCAGCTTGAAAAGGCAATTGAAGAAAGAAAAAATGCACAAAAGCTAGACAGCCTTACAGGAGAGATATTAAATAT
>JAILFQ010000095.1 GCA_024697505.1 Lachnospiraceae bacterium | reverse complement strand
TAGGCAGAAGCTGCGGAAGATCTATGTGCAGGATTCTCTTAAATACCGATGCACCATCTACCTTTGCAGATTCGTAAAGTGCCGGATCCACCGTGGAAAGTGTTGCAATATAGATTATCGTTCCCCATCCGGCTTCCTGCCATATTCCCGAAGCAATGTAAATTGTTCTGAAGGCGGAAGCTTCCGTCATAAAGTCTACGGACGTACCGAAAAGAAGGTTTACAAGACCTCCGTAAGGGCTTAAAAAGATCTTTATCATACCACATACAACCATGCTGGAAATAAAATGCGGAGCATATAAAATAGTTTGCACGGTACGCTTGTATCTCTTAAACCTTAACTGGTTAACTATCAAAGCAATAATGATAGGCACCGGAAAACTCCACAGAATACTGTAAACATTAAGAAGGACCGTATTCTTTATCATTCTCCAAAAAGTAGGAATTGAAAAGAATCTTTTAAACCAGTCCAGTCCAACCCACTCACTTCCGCTAAATCCCCTTCCTGCCTTAAAGTCCCTGAAAGCAATCTGTATACCGTACATTGGGATATACTTGTAAATGATGGTTATTACAACAGGGATAAGAAGCATGAGATATAGCTCTCTGCAAGCTATTATTTTTTTTAGCTTCTTGCGAACCGAAGCTGATTTTAGAACGGTGTGCATATATTCCTCCTTAGTTTCTGTGAAACGATAATCATTTTGTCATCCGTGAAACGTTTCACTACCAACTATGGGTAATGATAGCATTCACCCAAAGTGCTTGTCAATAGTTTTCCGTATTTTTGTCTAAAAAATTGGGTTCGATAGAACTGATTTTGTGTATTTTCTACAAAACATGATTATTTAATTTCATGAAACTTCGTGAAACGTTCTGTTTACATTCACATCTTCTTCGAATATAATGTAACGGTAAAATGTAGATTAATGGCATAAGTTCCAAAGTATAACGGAGGATAACAAATGGCAAAGATTAAATCGGCTCCCACAATGAAAGACGTTGCAAGGGAATCCGGTGTCGCACTCGGAACCGTTTCCAAAGTAATAAACGGAATTCCCGTTGGTGAAAGCTACCGAATAAGAGTTGAAGAAGCAATAAAGAAACTTAATTACAGAGTAAACAACTACGCAAAAGGGTTAAAAAGCAACCATACCAACACCATTGCGGTAATTGTTCCAAACCTTATAAACCCTTTCTTTGGGCAGCTTGTTCATTACATAAATGTCTCTCTTTCAGAGGCAGGCTATCAGATGCTTGTATGCTCCACAGACTTTAATCCGGTTACGGAGCAGA
This sequence comes from Lachnospiraceae bacterium, assembly GCA_024697505.1. Lineage (GTDB taxonomy): Bacteria > Bacillota > Clostridia > Lachnospirales > Lachnospiraceae > JAILFQ01. The sequence goes on along the minus strand of JAILFQ010000095.1, from coordinate 6,031 downwards.
ACGTAGTTATAATGGCAGAGCAAAAAAAGGTAGACGGAATAATATGCCTCTCCTATAACCCGGATCTTCAGGTCAGCGAAGATATTCCTTTTGTTTCCATAGACAGATATTTTGGGGATAAAATACCATGCATTACAAGCGATAACTATGCAGGCGGAATGTTGGCCGCAAGGCAGCTTATAAACAACGGATGCAAAAACATTGCTTTCCTGCGTATAGGTTCACCTCTTTCCAACGAAACCAACAAAAGAAGCGACGGCTTTGTTTCGGAGTGCACTAACAGCGGCGTAAACCATTCTCTTAAAATTCTTAATGATGGAGACTCTCACCAGCAGTTTATGGACTTTTTGAAAGATCATTACAAGGACGGCAAACTGGAATTTGACGGGATCTTCTGCGTTACGGACTGGCTGGAGCACATTATAGAAGGAATGCTTAAGGAACTTGGTCTTACCGTTCCCGAAGATGTGCAGTTAATAGGCTTTGACGGAATAAGGCGTTTCGGAGACATGGAATACTGTTGTTCCACTATTGTACAGCAGGTTGACAAAATAGCCTCCACCTGTGTGGAAATGGTATTAAAAAGCAACAGGGAAAATTTGCCGACTCTGGTTTGTCTGCCTGTGCAATACGCTTACGGTGGGACCACAAAAGACAAATAAACTTTAAAGGAGAACTTAAAATGACAGACATTATAAGTGTAGGGGAAGCGTTAATAGACCTTACCCAAAACAAAATCCCAATTTCAAATGCCAATGATAACAAGCCGGAAGCTTCTTTTCCGGCTTTTACAGCATTCCCGGGCGGAGCACCCGCCAACCTTGCCGTAGCAGCCGCAAGACTTGGTGCAAGAACCGCTTTTGTGGGTAAGGTTGGTAAAGATTTCTTCGGAAATCTTCTGAAAAATACGCTGGAGGAAAACAAGGTGGACACTTCTTCCATGTATATGGAGGAAAAAGCCCCAACAACTCTTGCGGTTGTATCCGTTGACAAAAACGGAGAAAGAAGCTTTTCCTTTTACAGAGACGGGTCCGCAGATACTCTTCTGTCTTTAGAAGATATGGAAAAGTGTAATCTCTTTAACGAAGCCAAACTCTATCATTTTGGAAGCGTAAGCTTAACCCATCCGGTGTCCGAAGGAGCAGTGAAAAAGGGCATAGACCTGGCAAAGAGCCAAGGGCTGCTTATAAGTTACGATCCAAACTACAGACCGGCTCTCTGGAAAAATGAAGAGACTGCTGTAAAAGCCATGCTCTCTCCTATTCCGAAAGTAGACATTCTTAAGGTTTCGGACGAAGAACTACCTCTTCTTACCGGAAGCAGAGATCCAAAAGAAGGTGCAGGCATACTTTCTTCCATGGGGCCCGCGGTGGTACTTGTTACCCTTGGCGCAAAAGGTGCCTTTTTGTACTGTAAAAAGAACGTCGCCGCAAATAGTGTCCATTCCGTTATAAACAGATTCTTATCATTTGACGAATATTCGGCAGAAGTACCGGGGTATCCATGCAGAGTCGGAGACACAAACGGTGCCGGAGATACTTTTTTCGGAGCATTTCTTTCCCGCATAATGGCAGGGCCTTTTGAAAAGACTTTTACAAAAGAATATCTTAAGGCTGCCGTTCTATTTGCAAATAAAGCCGCATCCGTTACAACGGGCAGACACGGCGCAATTCCTGCCATGCCTTACCTAAAAGAACTTCTTGGTTCTTGCAGTGACTACAAAATATGCATTGACAAAAAATTCCTTGAATGATAATATTTTTTTGTCATTCGTGAAACGTTACACGCCATCCATATAATGTATTTATATAGGAGGGAAAAATGGGTAAAAAGTTTACTTCATTCAGGCAAGTTTATGTTTCATTCGCATTACTTATTGTTTTATCTTTATCATTTGGCTGCTCCTCAAAAGAAAATGAGGCAGACAGCGTAAGTGAGCTTGTTAACGGCAGTTTCGAGGAACCGCACGACACAGGAAAATGGGTTGGCTGGACCAGAAGCGATGCTGCATTTAACGTTCGCGGTGTAATAGATGTGGACACAACAGGCGGCGTTACCATGGAAAAGGACGGAAACTTTTTCTTCAGCGGTGCAGCGGCAGGTAACGAAACAATGCGCGGCACACTTACTTCAGACGTTTTCACACTTACCGGCAACGGTTTTATAAGTTTTAAAATGGGCGCAGGAAAAAACAACGAAAAAGTGTACGTTGAATTCTTTGAGGAAAACGGCGCAGAACCTATTGCTCACGTTGTTAATTCCGACTGTGACGGTACATTTATAAGCGACCATCTTATTACAAAGGTTGTGGATTTAAGCAATTACCTGGGAAAGAGAATATACATTAAAGTTACGGACAATGATGACGGAACAGACCTTTCCTATGTAAACCTTGACGCTTTTAAAATCTGCACAACAGACGAGGAAGTTGAAAAGTGCAAGGCCGAATACGCAGACCAGATTGCAAAGTATGGTGCAAAGCCTTTTGAGGAAAATACTGCTTCCAACGATATTGTAAACGGAAGTTTCGAAACCGGAGACCTTACAGGCTGGCTTATTCTTGAGGGAACGGCTTTCAAGCGTACAAGTGTTGCTCCTTCCACACAGATGTACTGGACGGACAGATCTGTTTATGCAGACGGAAATTACTACATAGACGGAAACAATAACGGAGAAATCCCTGAAAGTGCAACCGGTTCAATGCGTTCCACAAAGTTCACCCTTGGCGGCGACGGATACATAAGCTTCATGATCGGCGCAGGAACAGGCGATTGCTACGTTGCTCTTTGCGACGGCACAACCGATGAGGAACTTATTAAAGTTCGCAATGAATACTTCAGCGACCCTACTCTCGCACTCACTCTTTTAAGAGTTTACATGGACGCTTCCGACCACATCGGCAAGGTTGTTTACCTTAAAGTGGTAGACGCAAATGATACAAGCGGTTTCGCTTTTATGAACGTGGACGATTTCAGGGTATCCCTTACAAAATCTCAGGTTGAAGACCTTGAAGCGGAAACCCTTGCCAAGGCAAAAGCAGAAACCTACACTTCCGCTTCTTACGACGATATTACATCCTTGGTTAACTTCTACTCCACATACCCATATCCTTTTGCAATGAAGACTTTAATCCAGACAAGATATGCAGCTAATGCGGTTGTAAGCTGCGGTACCACAGATCTTACAAAACTTATTTCAAATGCAAGTGCAAAATACGGAGACGAAACCTATACAAACTTTGAAGTTAAGGGCGTTGCTTTCGGAGAAGAAACCATAAACGGCAACTTCTCATCTCTTAACCTTGACAAGCCGGGCTTTTACACAGTTACCTACGGCTTAGACCTTAAGGAACTGGGAAGTATAGAAAGCACCTTCACCGTAGAAGCAATGGCAGATGATAAGAATGTTGCAAACGGCGGCTTCGAAGCCGGCAACCTTACCGGTTGGACTGTATTAAATGATGATTGGCTTATGATAGAAGGAAAGCCTGCAGGCGTTATTTCCGCAGCAACCTACTGGGGAGAACAGCTTCCTTACAACCAGGCCGGAAACTATCATTTGGACGGGTGGAATACAGGAATAGATGAAGGAAAGACCTGGAGAATACGTTCAACAGTATTTACTCTTTCCGGTTCCGGATTTATTTCCGTAAGAATGGGCGGACATGCCGCTGCCGTAAGAGTATTTAAAGAAGACGGCACACAGATTGGCTTCTATCCTTCAAACCGTTTCAGCGATGTAAACTTCCCAAGCCTTGCGGCAGGCGGATCCTGGGCAGATATGGGAACCTATGTAATGGACCTTTCCAAGTATATCGGCTCTAAACTTTATATTGAACTTTGCGACGAGGATGTTGCCGGATGGGCACAGGCTTTCTTTGACGAGGTTGTTACCTGCTACGAAACAGCCCCGGACTGTTCCGCTCTTTACGATACGGTCAATGATGGCGGAACCGGAGACCCTGTAAACATTCCTTGGCAGCTTATTGAAAACTATGAATAATAAATCTTCATTAAAACTTATTTATTTAGTGCTTCTTGGTCTTATCTTCATGGGTGGCTGTGAAAAGCCGGCCACCCGGGAGAACGACCTTCTTCTTCATTTGGCATTTGATGAAGGAAGCGGCTTAATTGCAAAAGATTCCGCAGAATCTCTTCCCGACGGGGAAATTAATTACAACCTGGCACACTACGCTCATTCCGAAACAAGAGACCCGGAATGGAGAGAGAATGGAATCAAAGGCGGTTGTCTTCTCTTTGACGGCGCCAGCAATTACATAACCTACAAAAGAAGCGACATTACCGTTTCCGGACCTGAATTCAGCATAAGTGTCTACGTTGCGCCAAGAACTTTTGAATGGGATGTTCCCGGTGCGGAAAAGAACGGAACAGACTCCCCTACCGGCATAATAAGCCAGGCGGATAAGGCAGGAAAAGCAGGTTTTATCCTGGGCTACGGAAAATATGGTGCCCTTACTTTTCAAATAGGAACCGGAAGTGAATGGCTTTCTATTCACACAAACGGAGACAACCTGCAAAAATACACATGGAACCATGTTGTTGCAACATTCAGTGCAACAAATGAGGAAATGTGTCTGTATCTTAACGGAGAGCTGGTTTCCTCCAGATCTCTTCCTTCAAGCGCATCCATTAAAGGAGCAAACAAGAAGGGACTTACGGTTGGCCGTAACAACGAAGGCGAACGGCTTATAGCAGGCTTTATAAACATTTTTTCCGGCTACATGGACGAGCTTAAGCTTTACAACAAAGCTCTTACTTCCGAAGAAGTCCTAAGCTCTTACTCTTCCTGCAAACTTCCTGAAATAGATTTTTCAGAGATTTATCTGCAGAACATATTAACAACAGATACAACAAGAACAGTCTACCATCCTGCGCCTTTCCAATTCTGGATGAACGAACCGCATGCGCCGATGTATTACAACGGCATGTATCATTTGTTCTATCAGGAAAACATGACAGGTTCCTATTGGAGAAACATTTGCTGGGGTCACTTTGTCAGTGAAGACATGGCACACTGGACACCGATAAAAGAAGCCATTACCCCTATGGAAGACACAATTGTTCCTGACGGAGTCTGGTCCGGTGGTGCGGCTTTCGACAAAAACGGGGTTCCGCTTCTCTTCTTTACGGCAGGCAACGACTCCTTTTCAAATGATGGGCTTATATCCAATCAGAACATTGGAATTGCTTATCCTGCAGATCTTTCAGACAAATATCTTACGGAATGGAAAGTCTGTAAAGACCTTGCCATAGTACAAAAAGCAGGCACAGGCAGACGGGGCGAGTTCAGAGACCCTTCCGTATACTATAAAGACGGCATCTGGTATATGTTTATCTGCTCCGGAAGTACAACTTCCAAGGGGGGTTCCGTTCTTTTTTACTCTACAGACCGTTTGGAACTTCTTTCTGACGGAACCGTAGATATGGATTGGAAATACAGAGGTGTCTTCTACGAAATGAAGAACCAATCCACAGTGTACGGGACTTCCTGGGAACTGCCTTGCGTGGGACAGCTTAGCACACCGGACGGCAGCACTTCCAAGTTCTTTCTTATAATTTCACCTGCGCCTGCAAGCATAGCAGACAACAAAATATACTATTTCCTTGGAGAATTTAACGATAAGACAGGACGTTTTGTACCGGATGAAGGCTTTGAAACTCCTAAGCTTTTGGATTATGGCGCAAATGTATTTACCGGGCCTTCCGTTTTTACGGACCCTGTAAGTAAAGAAACCATCATTTTTTCCATTATGCAGGACCAGAGAGGAGCGGCAGAGCAAGGCATGTCCGGCTGGGCACATGCAGGTGGCCTTGCGAGGAAACTTACCCTTTCCGAAGACGGAAAGAGCCTTTGCATCTCCCCTGCAAGTTCAACAGAAAAACTACTTGGTGAAAAGCTGATCTCATCCTCAAACTTATCCCTTAACGAAGCAAACAAGCTTCTTAAAGACATTAACGAGGATACCTACTGCTTAAGGGTTACTTTTGAATATTCCACCATGGAAGAATTT
>JAILFQ010000089.1 GCA_024697505.1 Lachnospiraceae bacterium | reverse complement strand
ATCGCCTTTGTAAAATCATCGGAATTATAAATCTTCATAAAATCAAGGAAAATTGAAACATCGTAAAATCTTATATCATCTGTCATCATTGAAAGAGCCGTATCCATGTCAAAGGCCTTTCTGTAGGGACGGTCCGAAATAAGTGCCGCAAAGGCATCACATATTCTTAAGATCCTTGCTGAGCGAGGAATACCTTCTCCCTGGAGATTGTCCGGATATCCGCTTCCATCATAATTCTCATGATGATGATAAACCGCCTCTATCACCTTTTTCGGATAATTACATTCTTCAAGCATCTCCTTGGCTATCTCGGCATGCATTCTCATGTACTTGACTTCCTCAATATGGAAAGCAGATTTCTTACGACCATAAAGATTATCACCTATCTTAAGCTTTCCGATATCGTGAATACCTGCTGCCGCAAGGCAGATTTCCCTTTCCTCATCTTCTATTCCCATCTGGTTGCAGAGCATAAGCACCAAAAGTCTTACAAGCTCTCCATGGTCTGCCGCATCATAGAAGTCTTCCTGAACAGGAATAACAATATTAAGTTTTGAAAGGATTCCGGATATTTCCTGAGTTACCGGCATAATATTGTATTTCGACATAAAAACTCCCGCTTTCTTTCTATCATTTCATCTATACGTTCCACATAATCCTTTACACTCTTAACATTTTCCACTCTTTCTATCCTGTCCGTTTCCGGAAAGACAAATTTTGAAGAGCCGTTGGTTCCCAGGGCAAGGATCGTGTGGTATTCTTCCATCATCAGGATATTGTAAAGACCTTCATGGCCGGGAAGGGAATAGCCCACATTTTCCAGGTTTTCTGTCATATTCTTTTGCCTGTACATGTAATACGGGCCGTAACCATGCTTTGCCATAAAATTTTCGCAGGCCTTTGCCATAAGAACAGACTGAGTCGAACGAAGATCTCTGTACTTATCCATTTCCGCGTTAAGACGGGCCGCACGTTTAAGAGCCAGAGCATGTACGGTAATGTTTTCCGGCGCAAGCGGCTCTATTGCCTCAAGAGTGCTTTCCACATCCTCCAGCTTTTCCCCTGTAAGACCTATAATAAGGTCTGTATTTATATTATCAAAACCCAGGTCTCTGGCCATCTTGTATACATTTAAAATATCTTCCACCGTATGCTTTCTGCCAATAAGGTCCAGAGTTTTTTGCTGCATGGTCTGAGGATTAATGGATATTCTGGAAATTCCTTCATCCTTTAAAACCTTAAGTTTGTCATAGGTAATGCTGTCCGGTCTTCCCGCTTCCACAGTCCATTCCTTAAGGCAGGACAGATCAAAGCTTGCCTTTATCTTTCTTATAACTCTGGAAAGCTGGTCCGCAGAAAGAGTGGTAGGTGTACCACCGCCAAAATATATGCTTATAAGCTTCTTCTTTGGAAAACAGGAGGAAGCAAAATCTATTTCCTTGCAAAGTGCCTCAATATAAGGTTCCACATATTTTTCGTACTGCTTTAACGGAAATGATGAAAAGGAGCAGTAAAGGCATATACTCGGACAAAAGGGAACTCCCACATAAAGGCTGTAGGTTTCCTGCTTGTCTATCCCGTCAAGCAAACTCTTTTCCATATTTGCAACTCTTATGCAAAGTGCTGTTTTTTCAGAAGAACAAAGATATTCTTTTCTGAAATGATCTGCGATCTCCACCGGCTTTTCTCCGTTAAAAAGCCTGTCAAGTGCAAGCTTTGTTGGACGGATTCCGGTAAGCGTTCCCCATGGAAGGCCCTTTCCTGTGTGCTTTTCCATAAGGCGGTACATCTCTCTGTGCAGATAATTCCTGTACATTCTTCTGTCCGGAAGCTCATCATTATTGTGGTAAAGATCATCATTTTTATCTTCGAATCGCTCCCCGGCGCTTTCCATAAAGTCGCCAATGCAAAGTTCTATCTTGTATTCGTGGCTGTTAAGTACAAAAAGAAAGTACTCTTTTGAAGATTTAACGGTCTCCTCTGCAACAGCCCCGTCTCTTATAATATTAAATTCCACATCCGGATAAAAGGCTTTAACAAGCGGGCGTATATCCTGCTCGTATTCCTCTTCTCCAAGCAATATTAAATCCATCATACCAAAAAGTTATTTTCTTTCTCATGACCTATGGTCGTCTCCGGGCCATGACCGGGTAAAACCCTAACATCATCCGGTAAAGTAAAAAGTCTTTCCTTTATGGAGCGGGAAAGCTGAGCCGCGCTTCCTGTAGGGAAATCCGTTCTTCCAACGCTCTCAAAAAAGAGTGTGTCTCCGGAAAACAATAATTTATCCTTCTCATCATAAAAGCAACAGCTTCCTGCCGTATGTCCCGGAGTTGCAATGCATATAAAACGTTCGTCCAAATACTGCAATATCTGGCCGTTATATATACAGGTGTTTGCCCATTCCGAAAAGCCCTCGCCAAACATAGCGGAAACATTTGCTTCTTCGTCCTCCATAAGTTCCTTGTCATCTGTATAAATAAGAGCAGGGATCATGTAGGCATCTCTCATTGCGGAAACCGCACCTATATGGTCAAAATGTCCATGAGTTAAAAGTATGGCCGAAGGGTACAGACCGTTCATATCTATTGCCCTTCTAAGTACTTCCGGAGAATCCGCCGGGTCTATAATAACCGCTTCTTTGGATTCTTCATCATATACAATGTATGTATTGGTCGAAACCGGACCGAGAGTAAACTGTAAAACCTTCATCAGCCGCTGGTCCTTTCTATGTCTATAATGCTGTCTACCGCTCTTATCTTTGTAATGATCTTTGTAAGCTGGGCGGAATTTGCCACATTAAAACCAAGTGTGATGGTAGCCCTGCCCTGCTTGCTGGTACGGCTGTTTACACTCTTAATATCTATTTCTTCTTCGGTGAGTATTCTTGTAATATCAAGGAGCACACCGCTTCTGTTAATGGCATAAATAACGATCTCTGTATAATAAACATCTTCACGCTTCCCTGTGGAATCCCACTCCGCAGGAATAAATCTTTCTCTTTCTTCCTCCGGTGCGTTAATGATATTTACACAGTCCGTTCTGTGTATGGAAACGCCGCGTCCCCTGGTAACATAACCCACAATTTCATCTCCCGGTACAGGAGAACAACACTTGGAGAAATGAACAGCCACATCATCAAGTCCCTGAACGACTATTCCGGACTTGGCTTTTACAGAAATAGGCTGCTTATTCTCTTTAACTTCATTTATGGTTTCAATTACCTTCGCATCCGTCATTTCCTTTCTAAGCTTTTTATTAAGCTCTTCCTGGAGACGGTTTACTATCTGGCCTTCCTTTAAGGCACCATGGCCTACGGTTGCAAGTATGGAATCCCAATCGTTAAAGCCATACTTGTGCATAACAACTTCTTCAAAATCCGGTTTAAACAGCTCCGCAGGATTAAGGCCTTTTGTCTTACAGTAGGCAAGAAGAAGTTCTCTTCCATGCTGAACGTTGTCTTCCTTAAGTTCGGACTTAAACCACTGGTTTATCTTGTTTTTGGCCTGAGTACTTCTTACAATGGAAAGCCAGTCTCTGCTCGGGCCCTTGGAATTCTGAGAAGTAATGATCTCTATTCTGTCGCCGTTTTGAATATGATAGTCTATATTAACAAGTTTTCCGTTAACTCTTGCCCCTACCATTTTATTGCCTACTGCGGAATGAATTGCGTAAGCAAAGTCCACAGGTGTGGAGCCGGACGGAAGATTCTTTACGTCTCCCGTAGGAGTAAAGCAATACACCGTATCCGAGAAGAGGTTAAGGTCATTTTTAAGTCCGCTTAAGAACTCCTTGGAATCCGACATATCCTTTTGCCATTCAAGAATCTGCCTGAGCCATGTAAGCTTCTCTTCCTCATTTGCGGTTGTGGTTACGCCGCTTTGAGCCTCTTTATACTTCCAGTGGGCAGCAATACCGTATTCTGCGGTACGATGCATTTCGAAGGTCCTTATCTGAATTTCGAAAGGCGTGCCGTTAGGAGCAATAAGGGTTGTGTGAAGGGACTGATACATGTTTGCCTTTGGCATGGCAATATAGTCTTTAAAGCGGCCCGGAATCGGCTTATACATTTCGTGTAAAAGTCCCAGAACCGCGTAGCAGTCTTTTACGGATTCCACAATAACTCTGACCGCAAATAAGTCGTAAATCTGGTCCAGAGTCTTGTTTTGATTCTTCATTTTTTTGTAAATGCTGAAATAATGCTTAACACGTCCGTCTATCTGACAGTGTATTTCCGCTTCTTCCAGTTTATCCGCGACATTATCTATTATTTCCGAAACAAAGCCTTCTCTGTCGCTCTTACGCATTGCGATCTTCTTTTCAAGATCCTGGTACGCCTGAGGTTCAATGTAGCTTAAAGAAATATCGTCCAGCTCTATCTTTATTTTGGAAATACCCAGCCTCTGTGCAAGAGGTGCGTAAATATCCATTGTTTCGCGGGATTTTTCTATTTGCTTTGTAGGAGTCTGATACTGCATGGTTCTCATGTTGTGCAGTCTGTCCGCAAGCTTTATCATTATCACTCTGATGTCTTTTGCCATTGCAAGGAACATTTTTCTGAGGTTTTCAGCCTGAAGTTCCACCTTGTCCACATCGTAATTCAACTGAGTAAGTTTTGTTACTCCGTCTACAAGAAGGGCTATCTCGTCGTTAAACTCTCTTGCAACATCCTCGATTGTGCAATTTGTATCTTCTACCACGTCATGGAGAATTCCCGCAATGATGGTTTCCTTATCCAGTTCCAGTTCCGCAAGAATTATTGCCACACAAAGCGGATGCATAATATACGGCTCTCCGGACTTTCTTAACTGGTCTTTATGGAGGTCCCTGGCCAAATTGTAGGCTTTTTCTATCATGGATATATCTGTGCCGGGACGATACGAATAAATTGTGTCTATAAGCTTTTTGTAAAGCACTTCCGGATCTGTAAAGTCCGCAGGCGTACTGAGAGACTTATCTTCCATAGGCTTCTTTAAAACGTATTTGTAAGTCTTTTCTTCTGCCATGATATTACCTCCTTTCATATTTACTTCGCGGAATATATTCACAAGGAAGTTCTCGCGAGTCTTTGACTCACGAGAACAAAGTAAATCTGCTTCGCAGATTTACTTTCCTTCATAAGCTACTACGCTTTGTACATCGTAGCCTTTAAGCTTTTCTCTTCCTTTAAG
>JAILFQ010000066.1 GCA_024697505.1 Lachnospiraceae bacterium | reverse complement strand
GAATCATTACCCTTTAACGCATTGTTAGGGCAGGTTACCTTTAAGGTTACATTCTTTATGGTAAGATCGTTTTTGGTATGAATACCATTGTTGTAAGAAGCGTTAATAACAAGACTGCCTTTACCCTGTATCTTTAAATCGTCCTTGGAATAAATGCAGGCGGTTCCAAGAGAATCGCTCTCTTCATCTTCCGTATCGTAGGAGGACTTAAGGCTTCTTGCATCCGTAAGCTCGTTGTAGGTATCTTTCTTTGCTTTAATTGTAACGCACTCGGCGTTTTCAACGTAAATTACGGAATTTTCCGTAGATGTAATGGAAACACCCTCAAGATTAAGGGTTACTTCGTCTTCATCACCTACGTTAACAACTATTCTGCCTTCGGAAAGTTTACCGGTTAAAGTGTACTCTCCCGCCTTGGAAATGTAATAAACATTTCCGTCCTGAGAATAACCGCCCTCAACGTCTGTTGTTATCTTAAAATCTTCTGTTATCTCCACATAGCTGTCGGACGCATCTTCCGCAGGATTCGAAGAAACAACCGTTGTGGAACCGTCTGTGTTGGTTATTGTTGTAACCGTTGTTGTTTTACCGTTTTCATCTGTTGTTGTGGTAGTTGTGGTGGTCCCTGTTTCTGTATTAACCGTTCCACCGTTGGTCCCCGTTGTCTCCGAAGAACAACCTGTTAATGCCATTACTGCCACAAGACAAAGACTCAATATAAATGATACTTTTTTATTCATACGCGCATCTCCTTTACCGGATATAATCGTCTTTTTTATTACTTATCCCTAATGAAAGATTAACATAACTATAAATAGAAATTAAGTACAAATTGTGAAAAATAGGTGGAAAAAAAGTGAAATTTGGACATAAAAAAGGGCTGTCGCTCCGGATGGTCAAAACACCCGAAGGAAGCCCTTTTTATATACCTTACGGTTAATTATTTATTTGAAAGATACTCATCAATAGCCTTTGCAGCTGTCTTACCTGCTCCCATTGCGGAAATAACGGTTGCGGCACCTGTTACGGCATCACCGCCGGCATAAATGCCTTCGCGGCTTGTAAGACCGGACTCATTAACAATGATTCCGCCATGATCGTTAACTTCAAGACCTTCTGTTGTGGACTTGATAAGTGGGTTTGGAGATGTACCGATGGAAATAATAACTGCATCTACATCAAGTACAAATTCTGAACCCTCGATCGGAATAGGACGTCTTCTGCCCTTTGCATCAGGCTCGCCAAGTTCCATCTTAATGCACTTGATTCCTGTAACAAATCCGTTTCTTGGATCTCTTGGATCTTCCGGATTGTTGTAGCCAAGAATCTCTACAGGATTGTTAAGAAGCTTGAAATCGATTCCTTCTTCCTGTGCATGCTCTACTTCTTCCTTTCTTGCAGGAAGTTCTTCCATGGAACGACGGTATACAATGTAAACCTTGTCTGCTCCAAGACGGAGAGCTGTTCTTGCTGCGTCCATTGCAACGTTACCGCCGCCGACAACAGCTACCTTACCACCCTTCATAATAGGTGTTATAGGATTCTGCTCGTAAGCCTTCATAAGGTTGGATCTTGTAAGGTACTCGTTTGCTGAGTAAACACCCTTAAGTTCCTCACCCGGAATTCCCATAAAGTTAGGAAGACCTGCACCGGAACCAATAAATACTGCCTCGTATCCTCTCTCGAAGAGTTCATCTATTGTAAGAGTCTTACCGATTACTACGTTTGTTTCTACATCTACGCCAAGTGCCTTAAGGGATTCAACTTCCTTGGCAACAATGGACTTAGGAAGACGGAATTCCGGAATACCATAAACAAGAACGCCGCCTGCTGTGTGAAGAGCTTCAAATACGGATACTTTGTAGCCCTTCTTTGCAAGGTCGCCTGCACATGTAAGGCCGGAAGGACCGGAACCTACAACCGCAACCTTATGTCCGTTGGACTCAGGTGCAACAGGTGCTGCTTTTACATTTGCGTTATGCCAGTCTGCAACGAAACGCTCAAGACGTCCGATGCCTACAGGCTCAAACTTAATACCTAATGTACACTTGCTCTCACACTGGGATTCCTGTGGGCAAACACGTCCGCAGACTGCAGGGAGAGATGATGTAAGGCTGATTTCCTGGTATGCGGCTTCGAAATCGCCTTCCTTTATATGCTGAATGAAATCCGGAATATGAATATTTACAGGACAGCCCTGAACGCAAGGTCTGTTCTTACAGTTAAGGCATCTGTTAGCCTCTTCTATAGCAATTTCTGCTGTATATCCGGTTGCAACTTCTTTAAAATTATGTGCACGAACTTCAGGTGCCTGTGTAGGCATTTCGTGCTTCTTTGGTACTATTGCCATTGTTACACCTCCTACTGAACTTCCTTCTTAAACAAATTACATGCCTCGTCATGAGCCTTACGTTCGAAGTCGAAGTACATACGGCTTCTGGACATAGCCTCATCAAAGTCAACCTCATAACCATTGAAATCCGGTCCGTCTACGCAAGCGAACTTTGTAATTCTCTTGCCATCACGAATAAGGGAGAGACGGCAGCCGCCGCACATTCCTGTTCCGTCAATCATTATAGGGTTCATTGAAACTACGCATGGAGTGCCGAAAGGCTTAGCAGTAGCAACAACAAACTTCATCATGATAAGTGGTCCGATAGTAATGATAGTATCGAACTGCTTACCTGCTTCAAGCATTTCCTTAAGTGGAAGTGTAACATTACCATGACGGCCGTAAGAGCCATCATCTGTCATAACTACAAGTTCGTCTGAGCAAGCCTTGAATTCATCCTCAAGAATAAGAATATCCTTGTTTCTGAATCCTATAATACTGGTTACTTCTGCACCGAGTTTGTGGAATTCTTCCGCAACAGGAAGTGCGATTGCGCAACCAACACCACCACCTACTACACAAACCTTCTTAATGCCTTCTGTATGTGTTGCAACACCGAGAGGCCCAACAAAGTCTGTAATGTAATCTCCTTCTTCTTTATGATTAAGCTTTTCCGTAGTTGCACCAACTACCTGGAAAATAATCTTAACAGTACCTTCCTTAGGATTGGTTCCTGCTACGGTAAGCGGAATACGCTCGCCTTCCTCATCAACACGAAGAATGATAAACTGGCCCGGCTTAGCCTTATTGGCAACAAGCGGAGCGTCAATCTCAAGCTGTGTCACTGTTGGATTTAAACATCTTTTTCTGACGATCTTGTACATAATACCTCCTATATCCTTTACACATTATTATAGCTTTTTTTGCGACAACCACCGAATTACATGATAAATGGCAATTATCACATAAATGTGTGTGATTTTTTAGTCCCAAAACTACATATATTGTAATAACACACCATTGTTAAAATTTCAACATTTTAATAAATATTTTATCTATCCAAGCATCATTCTGTCGTTGTCCAGACCCTTACCGGAAGCGGCTTTAAACTTATTTAAGAGGTCCTGTACGGTAAGAGATTTTTTTTCTTCTCCGCAGGCATCGTAAATAACATTTCCACCCTCCATCATTAAGATGCGGTTGCCAAGATCTATTGCAGACTGCATATTGTGGGTTATCATAAGACAGGTAAGGTTATCTCTTTCCACCGTCTTCTTTGTAAGATCAAGCACCTTTTCTGCGGTTGCAGGGTCCAAAGCAGCGGTATGTTCATCCAAAAGAAGGATTTTCGGAGGATTTATTGTTGCCATTACAAGTGTAAGGGCCTGACGCTGTCCGCCGGAAAGAAGGCCAACCTTCTGGCTCATTCTGTCTTCAAGACCCATGTTAAGCTCCGAAAGTTTCTCCCTGAAAAGTTCCCTGTCCGCCCTGGAAAGACGGGAAAGCCAGCCGCCGTGTCCTGCTGCCAGGGCAAGATTTTCTTCTATTGTCATTCCCGGCGCCGACCCCTTCATTGGGTCCTGAAAAAGACGGCCTATCTGTTTTGCTCTTTTGTGGTCCGAAAGCAGGGTTATGTCTGTATCTCCAAGAAATATATTTCCGCTGTCCGTAAGAAAGTTACCGGCAATCGCATTAAACAAGGTAGACTTTCCCGCTCCGTTGGAGCCGATGATGGTTACAAAATCTCCCTTATTAATATGTAAAGAAAGATCATTAAGTGCTATCTTTTCGTCCACTGTACCGGCATTGAAGGTCTTTGTTACATTCTTTAAAGTAAGCATTATTTTTCCCTCCTTGTCTTTCCGGCTTCGTGTCTGCGTTTAAACACATCTTTTTTACTCTTAAGATAAGGAAGCCAAAGTGCCAGCATAACTATTACGGAAGATACTGCCTTAAGCATAAACGCCGGCATATTAAAGCGGAGGGCAACGGCATAAATAAGTCTGAAAATAACGGAGCCCACAACCGCCCCCACAGCTCTTACCGGAATGCTTCTTTTTCCAAAGAAAGTGTTGCCTATAAGTAATGATGCAAGCGCTATTGTTACCATACCTGTTCCGATGTCTATATTTACAGACTTTTGCGACTGCGCAAGAAGACAGCCGGAAAGGCCTGTAAAAGCATTTGCAATAACAAGTCCTATGATCGTTGTAACTACAGGATTTATGGAAGAAGCCTTAACCATATCCGGATTGTTGCCGGTGGCACGTATTGCAAGGCCTATTCTGGTCTTTAAGAAAAATGATAAAAATATAACCACCAAAATTACGAAAACAAGACCGATTATAAGCTTAT
>JAILFQ010000065.1 GCA_024697505.1 Lachnospiraceae bacterium | reverse complement strand
ATTAAAGGTTACCGGTAAGCCGTTGCAGCCAAAGCTTAGTAAATTAAATCCTTTAAAAGGTTTTAAAAAGATAATTTCAAAGGATAAAATTTTTGAACTTATAAAAGCAGCATTTAAGATATTGATCATATTTTATGTTGCTTACTCAACTCTTAAGGGAGAAGTTGATAAATTAAAGATTTTATATAATCTCACCCTTATGCAGTCTATAAAATTGATTACTGATATTGTGATCAATATGGGATTGAAGATAAGTTTCTTTTACTTCATTTTAGGCCTGGCTGATTTCATTTATCAAAAAATGAAATTCAAGAAAGACATGCGAATGACCAAACAGGAAGTAAAGGATGAATATAAAAACACAGAAGGTAACCCTCAGATAAAAGGACGAATCAAGAGTAAGATGAGGGAGGTTTCCATGAGAAGAATGATGCAGAAACTTCCGGAAGCCGATGTTGTAATTACTAACCCTACACATTTTGCCTGTGCTTTAAAATATGACAAAGAGAAATCCAAAGCACCGGTTTTGATTGCCAAAGGTGCAGACCACCTTGCTCAAAAGATAAAAGATGTGGCTAAAGAACATAATATTCCTATTGTGGAAAATAAGCCTCTTGCCAGAATGCTATACAGTAATGTAGACATAGACAGTGAGATTCCTTCTGAGTTATATAAGATGACAGCGGAAGTACTTGCATACGTATACCAGCTTAAAGGCGAGAAGCAATAAACTAAACTAACCGGAAGGAGGAAATAGTGATGAAAAAGTCCGATCTTATGATTGGTATATATTTGCTTGCTGCAATTATTTTCATGATCATTCCTATTCCTTCTTTTTTACTTGATGTACTTATGGCATTAAATATGGCGATTGGTATGATAATCATGTTTAATGCTTTGTTTTCCCAGGAAGTGCTGAATATGTCAACATTTCCCTCAATACTTATGTTTACAACGGTATTCAGAATTTCTGTTAATATATCATCAACAAGATGTATCCTTTCAAACGGTGCTGCCGGTAAAGTCGTAGATGCTTTCGCATCATTTGTTGGTGGCGGAGATCCGATTATCGGAATTATTGTATTTATAATTCTTCTTATAGTTCAGTTCCTTGTTATAAACAAAGGTTCCGAACGTATATCCGAAGTAACGGCGAGATTTACTCTCGACGCTATGCCGGGTAAACAGATGTCCATAGATGCGGATCTTAATACCGGCGCAATTACGGACAAAGAAGCCCAGGAAAGAAGACAGAAGATTCAGGATGAATCGTCGTTCTTCGGAGCTATGGACGGTGCTACAAAGTATGTTAAAGGAGATGCGGTCGCAGGACTTCTTATAACGCTTATAAACCTTATAGGCGGTATTGCAATGGGAATGTTAAGAAGAGGAAATTCTTTTAACGACGCACTTGGAACATACGCACTTCTTACAATAGGTGATGGTCTTGTTTCCCAGATCCCTTCTTTAATGATGTCTCTTTCAACAGGTATTATGGTTACTAAGGTATCCAAGGAAGCTGATATCGGTGACCTCCTTGTAAGCCAGCTTTTCTCTATACCAAAAGTTCTTTACATGGTTGGAGCTGGTCTTTCCGGACTTGGTATTTTAACAGATCTGCCTACAATTATATTTGTTATCCTTGGTGTTTTTTGTATTGTGGTCGGCAGAAAGATACAGAGCACAATTGAGATTAAAGCTGTTGAAGAAGAAGTGTCCTCTGAAGAAACCTCGGCTGAAGAGATTCGAAAGCCGGAAAATGTTGTTTCTCTTTTGCAGGTTGATTCCATAGAACTTGAATTTGGTTACGGTATCATACCTCTTGCGGATGCCAACCAGGGCGGAGACCTGCTTGACAGAGTTGTTCTTATACGTAGACAGATTGCTCTTGAATACGGATGTGTGGTACCTACCATTCGTATGAGAGATAATATACAGTTGAATCCTAACCAATATATCATTAAAATTAAAGGTATACAGGTTAGTGAAGGCGAAATCTTATTTGACCACTATATGGCAATGAACCCGGGACATGTGGAAGAGGAAATAACAGGTATTCCTACATTTGAACCTTCATTTCATTTACCGGCTCTCTGGATCACCGAAAGCCAGAGAGAGCGTGCGGAATCATTCGGATATACTGTTGTGGATCCGCCTTCGATTATCGCAACGCACCTTACGGAAGTTATCAAGCATCATCTTGATGAACTTCTTACAAGACAGGATGTTCAGAATCTTATTACAAATATTCAGGAGAAGAACCAGACGCTTGTTACCGAACTTGTACCAAAACTTCTTGGTGTGGGCGAAGTACAGAAAGTTCTTCAGAACCTGTTAAGAGAAGAGATTTCTATAAGAGATCTTGTTACGATATTTGAAACTCTTGCGGATTACGCACCTACCACAAGAGATACAGATGTTCTTACGGAGTATGTAAGGCAAAGTCCGAGCCTTAAGAGATTTATTTCAAATAAATATTTCCCTGCAGGGCAGACTACAAGTGTAGTAACTCTTGATCCAAAGATTGAACAGGAGATAATGGCAAGTGTAAAGCAGACCGAACAGGGTTCATATATAGCTTTAGACCCTGAAAAGAACCAAAAGATAATGCATTCTGTAAAGGAAGAGGTTACCAAACTTGAGAACCTTGGCAACAACCCTATTATAATAACTTCTCCGATTGTCAGAATGTACTTTAAACGAATGACCAAAGACTATTTTAAGGATTTAATTGTTATTTCTTACAATGAGATTGAATCTAATGTAGAACTTCAATCAGTTGGGATGGTGACGGCATAGTATGTTGATTAAAAAACTTCAGGCTCCAACAGAAAAAGAAGCGTTAGAGCAAGCTAAGAAAGAACTTGGCAAAGATGTAATCATTACCCATATGAAAAAAATTCAGCCAAAAGGGCTTGCCAAACTCTTTAAAAAGGGATTGGTAGAGATTACTGCGGCCGTTGACGAAGACAAGGTATATGAAAAAAAGATACCGGCACATAATAATGCTGCCTTTATATCTTCAACGCCTATAGGTTCTTCTTCCGGTTCTCAGTTCGAAATGAAGAATGCTGCAGATGCCTATACAAACGGCAAAATGCTGAAAGAACCATCTGCCATTGAACAGAAGCTGGACACTCTTTCTACAATGATAGAAAAGCAGCTTGGAAGTAAAGAAAAGGTTGTAAAAGAAGAACAGGAAAGTGAACTTGAAAGCAAGAGTCCTTCCATGTCCTGTATTCAAATGATTTACAATCAAATGGTTAATAACGAAGTCGAAGAAGTATATGCAAATAAAGTTATTTCCGAAAT
>JAILFQ010000054.1 GCA_024697505.1 Lachnospiraceae bacterium | reverse complement strand
TCTTATATTTATGACAGAAGCGGTGTAAGAAAGAAGAGAGATAAAAAGGAAATAGGCATAAGTTCCGTCAGAGGCGGAAATATTGTGGGAGAGCACGAAGTGATTTTTGCCGGACTGGACGAAGTGATAGAATTTAAGCATACTGCCTATTCCAAGGCTATTTTTGGAAAGGGAGCGGTTGCTGCTGCAATTTTCCTTTCAGGAAAGTCTTCGGGCATGTATAATATGAGCGATGTTATACTGTAGAAATACAGTTGGCATATAAGTTGCGTGGGGGCGCACCTTAAACTTTTGCTTTATGATCGGATTATCAGAGCGTAAAAAGAGCTGTGGCGAAAGCCACAGCTCTTTTATGTTAAGTGATCATCTGATTAGTTAGTAGCAGCATTGTATAGCCACTCAATTATTCAGATTCTGAATGCTTTAATTTACCTATAAAGCGCTTACTTTATTCGTTAGCGGGTGCATCACTCGAAGTCTCATCGGCTGTGCCGGTTGAATATACTTCCGGATGAGATGCTATGTAATCCGATTCCGATTCGGTAAGGCCGTAAGTGTTTGTGTATTCTTCAAGAGAATAAACATTAACCTTACAAACGGCAAATTGTCCATTGTCCAATAGCGAGTAAACAAGTGTTGAACCTTCGGTTCTTGCTGCTACTCTGCCGCCTGCGGAAACGCTTGCAACAGAGGAGTTTAAGCTGTAGAACTTAGGGTTTTCTACCGTACTGAGCGGAAGAACGATCTTGTCCAGCATAAGACGTTCACCAACGATAAGATTTATCGTTTTCTTAGTGAAACTTACGCTTGTGGCAGGCGTTCCAACCGTTATTGTACAGGTAAGATTAACTTTTGCACCATCGCTGTCCTTAACGGTAGCAGTAATGGTAGCTTTACCGAGGGATATTCCCTTAACAACTCCGTTTTGACTTACAGTAGCAATGTCTGTATCGGAAGATGTATAGGAAACAGTAGCTTCTCCGCGGTTGTAAACAACCAATGAAAAAGTTTTCCCTTTAACTATGGACTGTGCATTAACATTCAGTTTTGCTTCCTGAGTCGCAGCAGAAACTGCCTTGGCTGTCCAAGGAGCAAACACTGAAAGAAGAAGAACTAAACCAAGAGTGAATATACATTTTTGTATTTTACTTTGCCTCATGGCTATCCTCCTAACTAAAAAAAACCTTTACGTCACATCCTGTATGAAGCATTTTATTACCAAACTTTGTCATAAGAGTGTCACCTGTAAAATTAAATCGCCCTTTTTTTGCCACAAACCGTAAAGCCCGTATCAAGAGCTGTCTTAAGGGCATTTTAGGGAATAACACTTGTAAAGATGGTCTTTTTTTCTTATAATCATTAAAAAGGGAGAAGTTCTAACGGAGGAAGATTTATGGCACAGCGTATACTTATTGCAGATGATAATAATGATATTACGGATGTTTTATCTCTTTATGCAACAAAGGAAGGGTTTGAGCCTATAATTGCATCGGATGGCGAAGAGGCCTTTCGCTTTTTTCAGCAGTATTCCCCGGCTGTTATTCTTCTTGACGTTATGATGCCTAAGGAAGACGGCTATGAGGTATGCAGAAAGATAAGAACTATGTCCAATGTTCCGGTTATTCTTGTAACCGCCAGGGGTGAAGAATTTGAAAAGGTAATGGGACTTGATATAGGTGCGGATGATTATATTGTTAAGCCTTTCAGCCCGAGTGAAGTCATGGCCAGAGTCAGAGCGATACTCAGACGTTCTGCCAACACCGGTGTTGAAAACAAGGATAAAGCCAATATCATCAGAAAATCAAATCTTGAAATAAATATGGATGAGTATTCTCTTTGTATAGAAGGAAAGAAGATAGATCTTACCAAAAAGGAAATAGAGACCATGTGGACTCTTGTAAGTAATCCAAACAAGGTTTTTACCAGAGACAACCTTCTTAACAGCCTCTGGGGTTACGATTATTACGGAGATTCCAGAACCGTAGATTCCCACATTAAGAGATTAAGAAAAAAACTTAATGAGGTGGATCATCCGGATTGGTCCATAGAAACGATTTGGGGAGCGGGCTATAAATTCAGTATCAAGGACTAGGTCCGCAATGCACAAAAGAGTGTGTGGCAAATGAAAAACAAAAATAGAAACATTTTAAAAAATACATACGGAAAACTGTTTATTAAAACATACTTTGGCTTTGCGGCGATCACTATCATATTTGCCTTTGTGCTTGGTATGTTTTATCTGCGTCTTTACAAGGATTCCCTTGTTAACAGTTATCAGACCACTCTTCTGGAAAGAGCAATGGTTGTTTCTTCTCAGTGCTCAACATACATAGGAAACAGCGAAAAGACCACTGAAGAAGAGTGGAATAAGTACTTGAAGAATGTAATGCTGGTGGGCGGTTTTACACCTCTTATTATGGCAAACTCAAGGGTTTCTTCTCCGCTGCCGGCCATTTTGGAATTCGGAGCATTGCCGCCGGACGGTAAAGAAATTGTCTTTAATATGCTGGATCAGGCTTTTAAAGGCGGCCAGGTTGCAAATTCTTATTATAGCAATACGGAAGGGTGTACGGAAGTTGTGTGCGCAGTTCCAATAAGAGGCTTTAACGAGGAAATAGCCGGAGCGGTTGTGCTTATAGAAACGATTTCTCTTCTTGACGAAGTTATTTCAAGTACATCCCTGCTTATCATCATTAGCGCCCTTGTGGCTCTTCTGGTAGCTTTTGCCATTACTATTCCTTTTACCGGTACAATTACAAGACCTATCGGAAAAATGAGATCTGCGGCTCTTCGCCTTGCTGACGGAGATTACGAGGCAAAAACTTATATAAACCGTAAAGACGAGGTTGG
>JAILFQ010000387.1 GCA_024697505.1 Lachnospiraceae bacterium | reverse complement strand
CTGGACGACCGTACCGGCAAAATAGTGGAGATAACTTATAAAACGGATTCATATGCTTACAGTGCGGATTACCTTACAGAAAAGATGGAAGCTTTGATAGGCACTTATACATCTTCCTTTAATATGGACTTTACATCGGATGCTACAGCATATAACGACGAAAATTCCTATACAAAAATCTACTACAAGCTTGAAAGCAAAGATACAAGCTACGGAAATCTGTCCTTAAAGTGTGCACTTGCAACATACGGGTTTGGTGTAAGAACTTTGGAATACCGGGCAGAAGATTAAATGATGCAAATTTGATGCACGAATGAATTAATCAGGATGCACCTCTTTCTTATCATTATAAATGAAATAGAAAGGGGTGCTTTTTATGTGTGGGATTGTAGGATTTATGCAAGACAAGAGTCTGGCGGACCCATTTTGCGTTTTAAAGAAAATGATGGATAAGATAGCGCACAGGGGACCCGACGGAAGCGGATTTTACATTGACGGGGATATCGCCCTGGGCCACAGAAGACTGTCCATTATTGATGTAAACGGCGGGGAACAGCCCATGAAAAATGAGGATAAGTCCCTGATATGCGTCTTTAACGGAGAAATATATAATTATAAAGAACTTAGAGAATATTTAATTACAAAGGGGCATATTTTTAATACAAAATCAGATACGGAAGTTTTGTTACATGGTTATGAAGAATGGGGCTACGAGCTTCCCAAAAAACTCAGAGGAATGTTTTCTTTTGCATTATGGGACACAAAGAAGGAAGTGCTCTATTGTGCAAGGGACTACTTTGGGGTAAAACCTTTTTATTATTACAAGGAAAAAGATTGTTTTATGTTTGCCAGCGAAATAAAAAGTTTCCTTGAGCATCCCGGGTTCAAAAAGGAGTTAAATAAAAGACAGCTTGGGGCTTATCTTTCCTACCAGTATTCACCGGGAAACGAAACTTTCTTTGAAAATGTATATAAGTTGCCTCCTGCCCATTACATGGTAAAAACAAAAGACTCCTTTGAAGTGGTGTCTTATTGGCAGGCGGATTACGAAGCGGATAAGAATACATCATTGGATAAATTTGCGGAGGAGATCGGCGAAGCGGTAAAAGACTCTGTAAGAGCCCACAAGATAAGCGATGTGGAGGTTGGAAGCTTTCTTTCCTCCGGTGTGGATTCCGCATATCTTTCTTCTGTTTCCGACGTGGACAAAACCTTTACTCTCGGTTATGAGGACGGGAAGTATGACGAATCTTCCCTGGTAAAGCCTTTTGCGGAAACAAATCATCTTAACAACTACGCCCGGATAGTCAGTAAAACAGAGTTTTTTGATAAGGTGGAAGAAATACAGTATTACATGGACGAGCCGCTTGCGGATGCTGCCTGTGTCTCTTTGTATTTACTTGATGAAGAGGCGGCAAAGCATGTTAAGGTTTGCCTTTCCGGTGAGGGGGCAGATGAACTTTTCGGCGGATACAACATTTACAAAGAACCTTTTATGTGCAGAAAGTACAATTCTCTTGCTCCTTTTATAAAAAGAGGGATAGGGGCGATTGCGGAGCTTTTCCCGGCAATGCCCGGAAGAAACTTCCTTGTAAGGCATGCCAGGGCCATAAAAGAAAGATATATAGGGCCTACCTGCCTGTTCTCGGAAAAGGAAAAGAAAAAACTGCTGGTAAATTATAAGGAATATTGTAATGGCAGAGAAAAGAAAAAAACTTCCGGCCCGGAAAAGACCATGGATGACGTAACCTATATGCAAACCACAGACATAAACAGATGGCTTGTGGGAGATATTTTGTTAAAAGCAGATAAAATGAGTATGGCCCACAGCCTGGAGGTAAGGGTTCCATACCTTGATAAAGAGGTATTTGAGATAGCAAAAAAAATACCTGTTTGCTACAGGGCAAATAACAAAGAAACAAAGATCGCATTCAGAAAAAGCGCAGAACACGTAATAGGTGAAGAAGTTGCGGAAAGAACCAAAAGAGGTTTTCCGGTGCCTATAAAAGAATGGATCAAAGAAGAGCCTTATTACAAAAAGATAAAAGAATGCTTTGAAAGCCCTATGGCAGGAGAGTTCTTTAATAATCAGGAACTTGTTAAAATGCTTAACAGACATGTTTCCGGCAAATGCGACTGTTGGCGGAACATTTGGTGCATATACGTTTTTTTACTTTGGTACGAAGTATTTTTTTACCCTCCCAGAAAATCCGTCGCATAAGAAAAAACGCCCAAAGGGGCGTTTTTTTTATAGCATCAAACATTGAAGCGTTTCATTAAAACATTGGTGTCTTTGAATTGATTTTTGGATTAAGTCTTTTTTCTGTGTCACTTACTCTATCAACGCGGATAAACCCGCCGCCTGCAATTTCCTCAAGTTCTTCTTCTGAAAGGTCTTCTTCTTTTAAAATGTTTGCTACCTCTTCCTCATTTTTAGCATTTGTAAGTTTTTCCTTTAATTTTACACTTATTGCCATTTTTCTTCCCCCTTAAAATAGTATTATTTGTTTAAATAAAACTTGGCTTTTTCGTTCGTCCATAGGTTTCTGAAAGTCTTTCGTCTCTACGGTA
>JAILFQ010000379.1 GCA_024697505.1 Lachnospiraceae bacterium | reverse complement strand
TATGAATCCGTTTTATAAGTTATCTCCACTATTTTGCCGGTACGGTCGTCCAGAAAAAAGTCTATTTTTTGATGCTGTATATCCCAGGTCTAAAGTACAACCATCCATATGTAGATGTAGTTTTCTTCGTTATCGTATCCCCTTACATAAATAATATGTCTTTCGTTTATGTAGAACTCCTCCGGCATGGAAAGAACAAGGCCCATGTTGTTGTAAGAAGAAAGCTCCGTAGTGATAATTCTGTAAAGATCACCGTACTTTAGGTTTGTCTCTTCTTCGGAAGATATATCCCAAATGCCATTACACAAAAGATAGAAAATATCCTCATCCGGTATGTTTTCGCTAAACTTTAATGTTTTAAGCTCAGATACATAAACTTTATAATTATTTGCCGTATCCCACAGTTTTAAGGTTATTGCAGGAAGAAAAGCACAAATTATCATTATTATCACTGTAACGGTAATTTTCCAACCAATCTGTTTATTCTTCATGCTGCACCTCCCCCTTTAACTTTCCAAAAAGACGCACAACAACGCAGCAACCTTCTCCCGGTCTGCTGTTAAAGACCATATTGCCTCCATGAAGGTCTGCTATCTTCTTGCAAAGGGTAAGGCCGAGGCCGGCTCCTCCCTGGGCTCTGGACCTGGACTTGTCCACCCTGTAAAAAGCTTCTGTGATCCTGGAAAGTTCTTTGTTTTCCATTCCGTAACCGGTGTCCTTAACGCTTAACTCACAGCCACCCTCAAAAGCCTTTCCGAGAACAGTAACCTTTCCCCCTTCAGGTGTTGCTTTTATGGCATTTTCTATAAGATTGTAAAGAAGAGATTTGGTAAGATCAGGTTCAAACACAGCATTTCCCTCCTCAAAACCAAACTCCAGATTTACCCCTTTACTTTCCGCAAGAGGAAGAACAGTGGCATAAATCTGCTCTGAGAAAGTTTTAAGGTTTACGGTTTTCATAACAAAACTGTCTTTTTCCATAAGAAGAAGGTCCAAGAGTTTATGAGAAAGTTTTTCCAGGCGTTGCCCCTCGGAGTAGATATAATTGGCAGCCGTCATTTGCTCATCTTCTTCAAGATTGCCCTGCCTTAAAAGAGCGGAATACCCTATAATGGAAGTAAGCGGAGTCTTTAACTCGTGGGCCACCGCTCCCATAAAGTTTTCTTTTCTTTTAACATCTTCTTCAAGCTGCTTTATGTTTTCCTGCAGTTTATCCGTCATGGCATCAATATCCATAGAGAGCTGTTCAAACTCATCTCCGGTTTTAAGCGACGTTCTTATGGAGTAATCTCCATCTGCAATCTTTCTTACAGCCTCCGTAAGCTTTTGCAGACGTTTTGTAAGAACACCAACCCACAAGGCGGCGACTGCCACTCCGGTAAGGACTACAACCGTATATACAGCCAGGAATATTTTAAGCTGTGTGTCCCTGTGCTCATACGGGGAAGAAATATCAAATGATGCCGTTAAATACAGGTTTTTCCCCGCAGAATTTATTTTTGAAAAGAATAAAAGCCGCTTGCCGGTCTTATCATTAATCCTTATGTACTTGTATATTCCGTCCGTATTTATTTTTAGATTGTTTATAAGAAGTTCCGATGGCCCTGTTTCTATTATGACAACGCCGGGGCCGGTAATGGAT
Organism: Lachnospiraceae bacterium; assembly: GCA_024697505.1. Taxonomy (GTDB): domain Bacteria; phylum Bacillota; class Clostridia; order Lachnospirales; family Lachnospiraceae; genus JAILFQ01. The sequence goes on along the minus strand of JAILFQ010000379.1, from coordinate 1,028 downwards.
AAAGCCTGCCAGCGGACCATTTTTCCCATTTCCATCTGCCCTACCATTTCTTTTATGTTAAATGCGTAATCGTCTCCGCTGAAATGGCTTACCATAGCAATATTATTCTGAAGATTTTCAAATTCTTTCAAAACCACAGACTGTTCTTTGTTTAATGCGGAATAAAATGATGATGAAATGAGCAGAGCTCCGCCTATACCGAAAGCAAGGGATATTAGAATGGAAAAAGATATAATAAGTCTTAAGCGATAATTCATGGGTTCACCACCAATCGGTAACCTACCGTATAGACCGGCTTAATCTTGTCAGGCCAGTCAAGTTTCTTTTTTAATCTTTGTATATGCAGTTCCACCGTTCTTGTGTTCTCGGGATACTCTCCGCCCCAAACACGCTCATATATGGTCTGCCTGTAAAGAACTATACCCGGATTGCGCGCAAAGAGAAGAAGGAGGTCGTACTCTTTTCTTGTAAGCATAACTTCCTTTCCGTTTTTCTTAACTATCATGGAAGAAGTATTAATTTCCAGATCGTCAATAACAATAATATCCTCAAGTTTGCCATGACGGCGAAGTATTCCCTCCACCCTTGCGGCAACCTCAAGCATTTCAAAGGGCTTTACAATATAGTCTTCCGCTCCAAGATGAAGGCCCTTTAATTTATCGTTAAGGCTTCCCTTGGCGGTTAAAAAGACTACCGGGATGTTAAGCTCCTTTATATATTCCATTATCTCAAAGCCGTCTGCCCCCGGTAGCATAACATCCAGCAGAATAAGGTCAAAACTGCCTTTTTCAATCTCTGCAAGGGCAGCTTCTCCATCATAGGCACAGGTGCAGGTATAGCCTGCCTTTGTCATTCCCATTTTTAAAAGATCCGCTATTGGCTTTTCGTCATCCACAATAAGTATATTTATCATTTTACTCCCCCGATAAAATACATATATATACTAAATTTATACCACAAGTGCATCAGGATTGCATCAAAAGACTTGCAGTCATACTGCAGGCAGGACCGTAGCCTTATCATTTAAA
>JAILFQ010000336.1 GCA_024697505.1 Lachnospiraceae bacterium | reverse complement strand
TCCTACATATTTAACGGACTTAGGTATAATGATCTCTGTAAATCCCTCGTTTAAATTATCCGGACTTACGACAGAAAAAGCATCCGCCCCCAAATGAACAAGTGTTGATGGCAGCTTTATTCCTTTAAGGTTTTTAGCATTAAAAAAAGCACAGTCTCCTATTGACGTAATTCCCTCCGGCAGTACAATTTCGTCAGGATAATAGTAGTAAAAGGCCTCATCTCCAATTCTTTCCACGGTTGATGGTATTTCCGGTGCAGCAAGTTTTCGACCGGTAAAAACAGTTGTATCTTCAATGGATGTTATCCCTTCATCAAACCATACATATTCAATTCCCGATTCCAAAACTTCCCATTTAAACCCGGAAGATCTGCTGCCGTTAATGCATTCTCTCACTTCATATATGGTCCACATATCGCCTGATCCTTCAAAGCTGAATGCATATCCGGACGTTAATGGATTTTTCCACATTGTACCGATTATATTCTCGCCAAAAGGACCGCTCCAGTATACATCGGTAAAGCCGAGTTCAGTCCTCGCCATATCTTTGGACTTGTTTATCGTCTCCCGATCAGTTTCCGTTTCTGTTTTCCTATTACCCTCTTCTTTTGTTTCTGTTTCAGATCCTGTTTCTGTTTTGGTTTCGATTTCTGTTTTTGTTTCTGTTTCAGACTCTGTTTTTATTTCTGCCTCGGTTCCTTTTTTGGTTTCTGTTTCAGACTCTGTTTTTGTTTTTGCTTCTGTTTCGGACCCTGTTTCATTCTGTGACTTCATGTCTGTCTCCGCTTCATCTGCTGCCTCAGGTTCTTTTTTAATTTCGCTATCCGTTTCGCTGCTTGGCACTCCACCCGGATTGATCCCAGGTTCAATGTTGTTTTCCGGGGCAATTTCACTTTTCCTGTCCTCAACGGCCACATTTTCATGTTCTCCTGTAATTTTTACGTCAACAGTACCCGTTTCTGCATCTTTACCGCAGCTTTTTAAATTGCATCCGGACAACAAGAACAGAACTGTCACAAGAATTATTGCTCCCGCCTTTTTTAACGGTTTCATTTTCTGAATACCTCCTCCTTTAAGTTTTCAAAAGATCTGTTTTTATCCGGTATACTTTCCCCCGGTATAAAACTCTTCCCTGTATATGCAAGATAAGCAGCTTTGTACACATCTTCGGCAAGGGCTGCCGCTGTTTCTTCAGATACCCCGTATTCTTCCGCATAAGTGATCCTCGCAGAACTTTCAGCATATAATAAAGCATCTGTTTTCATTTTTTCATTTTCATATTCCATAATTGCAACACCAATAAAAAGTCTGGTCTCCACAACCAAAAGAAAACCTGTAAGAGAAAAAAACAGCGCTATCACTTTATACATAACATAATCCCCCTTATAAGCTCCCCCGTAATTAATGCAGGAGCTACCCCAAGTAAAAGAAACACAAGTACCATATCAACAGTTAATTCAAGTATCTTCCGCATACAAAGCTTTCCTCTTTTCCTGTATCATCCGCAAGATAAAGTTCAAGACACGAGTCTTTTCTTAAGGCAAAGGACCCTTTTCGCACTATTTCCGAATATAATAAACTCTCAGGTATCTCATACAAATATTTCTCTCCGTCCGTAGAGAACTCATAGTACCCATACTTAAAAGAAACCCTTTTACCGGCAATAGCCAATTTCCCGTTAAGCATCCTTAATTCTTCTTCCGTTATAAGCCCTTCCTCTAAGACATCATTACAAAATGAAATAACCTCTCCTTTTAGTTTTTTTTCCACTTCCGCCTGCAAATTTGCCTGTTTTAACTCAAAAGGGAAAACAAGCAGCTGAATTATAACCATTACAAATAGCGCACCTCTTAGGAGCCCATCACCAAACCTCATCCTTCCTGCGCAAACATTATCCCTGTAACCGTTCCGTTTGCGTCATATACATAGCTGCCCTTAAATCTGCCGGATGGATTTATATAGTGAGCCGGGTCAGATTTATTTCTGGCATTCATCAGCAGCTCGGAATTCTTTGTATGAAGTCCCTGATAAGTGTATTCCGTTGATAATATGGCATTATCGGACTGTGTCAGGTTATATGAATTACGTACAGTTATCGTTATAGTATCTTCATACGTAAGCCCTTCAATAGCTTCCAGTACTGCACTGCCCCTGACAACCGTAATAAAAGAGTCATACCTGGAACTCTCAATTCCATCAATAAGACTGTCATATTTATCTATGGAAGCACTTATCCCGGCATTCCCCTTTCTGTAAACGGTTATCATCAAAACGCAGGCCGCTATTGCAAGTAACATGCCTACAGCTCCTGTAATAAATCTCTTTGTTATATCCATTTATTTATCCTTTCATAAAAATTCAAGTCTCGCTCAATAAAGCTCAATGCTGATCTCCGAAAGCGCTCCGTTAACATCCCGATACACCCTACATTTATAGGAATTTAACGGGTTTACATATTCATCTGCCGAAATATTGTTCATAAGATAACACATCTCGGCTTCACATATCGTATAGTTCGTTTTTCCCGTAGATATATTTGCATGCAGTCCGTAGTCGCACACTGCCATTCTTACAAATGATGCTGCCATGGAACCTTTTACAAGACAACCATCATACTTTGTTATCTCATATTCCTCTAATCTTTTAAGAGTTGCTTCCTGGCGATGCTTTATACTTCTCAATCCGTCTTCGGTATTCTTATACATACCAAGAGCAATGCTCAAAAGAGCTACAGTTATTAAAAGTCCGACGGCCTCAACTATAAAATGCTTGCTTACCTGCATATTCCTCCCAAAACTTCCATCATATTCTCTAACTCTCTAAACGAAGTAACAATAAACGGCAATACAAAGTAGATGCCAAAACATACCGCAAAGGGCATCATAGCGTATATGCCTGCCATGTCCTTTCTTTTTTCCAGATTCAACCTGGCATCAATCTCATCCATATTTTCATTTAAGATCAGGTTATTTTCAGTCTCCGAAAAAGCATCCGGAATTCCTGTTTCTTCAGCGTGAACAAAGGCGGATCTTATCTCCCTTAACCTGTCATTTTTTTCATATTCTTCAGAAATAAACCCGGAAATACCTGAAACTCCTTTTGAAGAATACAAAATAGCTCCTCTTTCAAAAGTTTTTTTAAGATGATCCGTAAAATATGAAATATCCAACAAAAGTTCTCTTATATTCATACCCGGAAGAAGACGTTCCATCATTATCACCGTTTGTATTTCTCTTATTTCTTCCTTTATATGCTTATAATCCTTACCAACGCCGTTTTTTTCTTTGATTACAAAAAAGTATGAAATTACACAACTTAAAGCACAAAGAAATTCCACCAAAACCCCAGGTCCCAAATAAAAAGCATTTAAACTTTCAGAAATACCGCAGCCCACATTTCTTAACATAGGCAACATAAAATAGGGAATCATGGTAATAATAGTAAGTCCAAGCATTTCATAAAACCTGTTTCGTTCCCTTACTATCTCTTTCATTACAAGAACTCTTAATTTCTCCAGGTTGACAAGAAAGAGAGATTCCTCATTTTCTGTTTTTATATCACCGTATTCAAAAGCAAGTTCAAGTTGTATAAGTAAATGCCTAAAAGCCTTTGGAATCCCCCTGTTACCCGTAAATTCAGTTATCTTTTTCCTTATATTATCTCCTGAAAGCAACTTGGAATAAGCCTTTATATAAACTTTCATTTCCCCCTTAAAAAGAAAAAATGCCATAGCCATAACAGCCTGTATGTTTCGCTTTACCACATATTCGTGTTTGACAAATGATATGAACGGCAACAGATCTTTTAATGCTATAAACCTTCTCCACTCCGCATACAAAG
>JAILFQ010000330.1 GCA_024697505.1 Lachnospiraceae bacterium | reverse complement strand
TAATGATTTCGTTCATCTACGTGACCTCCTTAAAAATATAACCAATGTTCATTCTGCCTGAAAGGCACAGCGGACCACCAGTCTCACGAAGAAATATTTTACTTCATGTTTGCTAAATTTGCAAGAGTTTTTTTAATTTTCTTTATAATAATATTGAATGGAGGAAACTCTATCATTTTTAGTTATAAAAATGAGTTGGGAGGTTCCTTTAACATAAGCATAAGAGCCGTTAGATTCAATGTAGTCGTTTCCGTATGTTTCAAGAACTTTTTCAGCGGTATCCCCTACCATGATCCCTTCATCGGTCTTTATCAGATCGTTATTAAATACCAGCTGTAAAATATGGTCTGTACCATCTGCTTCGCCATAAGTATAAATTGTAAAATTACTGTAGGTATAGCACTTATCCATTCCGATATATGCACACGAAGGGCTTTCAAAGTATTGATAATCATCTCCAAGTGCTTTTATTATAGGTGCAGCAAGATCGTTTGGACGGATCTTTATATTGTTGTAGGTAAAATAATATCCTTCTTCGTTGGCTTCCTCAACAACTGTGTCTTCTTCAACGGATTCTTGTCCGATAACAACGGTTTTTCCGCTTCCGCCCGAACAGGCGGTAAAGAAAACGCTTGTTACAGCTAATAAAGTAATAACTAATGTTTTGTATAAATTTTTATTCATAAATGATTTCCCTTCAACTCTCTTTTGCTTTATGGTAAGCCTTAATTAAATCTGTCCATTTTGAAGCTTCTTCCATATTATCTCTTTTGTCTTCAAGTGTATAATTAACGCTTAAGTAATTACCGATAAAGTCGGTGCATTTTTCTGCACCGAAAACATTCAAGTGAATTCCGCCGTCATAGGTATCTTTTTCCATATCAAGATTCATGCGGTCCGCAAATTCCAAGCCGTTAATATAGGCTATATCATTTGCTTTGGCGTACTCTTCTACAGCTGTATTCCATTCGTCATACCACGGATATTGCCAGCTGCTTGTAGGCGCTTTAAAAAGAACAAGTTCAATGTTGTTATCTTTACACAGCTTTGTAATTTTATCAAGATATTCGTAGCAAATTTCCGGAAATGATGTATCAAAAAGAGGCGGTGCCGCAGGGGAAGAAGTTTGTGGTCTTACCTCTGTCTGCATATAGTAACCCGCATATGTTATTCTGTCTTTGCGGAACATATATTTAATATCATCATTTGTAAGATCCGACCATCTGCTGTGGTAGCGAAGGATCGGAAAAACGTAGCTTAAGTAGGATTCATTTTCCTGCATTCCCACAGAAGCTGCCTTAAGTCTGTAATATATGTTCGAAAGTCCGTCAAGCGTCATCCTTGTATAAGCTTCGTTTGTTACCCGGCCGATCTTCATTTCAACAGCGTTAAGCACAACGACTTTTGGCGTTTCGTACTTTAAAGTATCCAAAAGCACATAATAAGATTGCCATATTAACTGCTGTGCAGAACCTCTTACATAGGAAGTGAAGCCATACTCTTCAAACAATCTTACGGGTGATATGGATTCGTAAAATTCACAATCCCCGAGAAATAACACATCATGATTTGTACTACTGTTGTAGTATTCAGGTATCATCGCCCCTTCATAGGGATGAGACATAAATTTAGGTATTAAAAGTTTTTGCAGAAAGTAACATAAAACAAGAGTTAATACTATATATCCGATAATTCCCGTTATGTTTCTTTTTTTTACTCTTTCCATTGGTTAGCCCTTTATTCATAATATTTGGCATCAAGGCCTATATCGTATAATTCTTCTGTTGCAATCTCCGGATAAAGAGATTCATCGAATGTGTAGAAATAGTCCCTGTTAAACAGTTCATTGTATTTATTGGTAAAAGCTTTAAGCTGCCTGTTTGTCATAAGATAAGTCTGCTTTCTTAACTTTGTAACAACTGCGTCAAAATGATACCACAAAGGTTCTTCTTCTGTTCCGTAGTTTACGATCACCCACATATGGTTGGCTCTGATCTTGGCTGCGCAAACCGGATCTCTTACAACCATAATGGTATCAATTCCAAGCCTGCTAAATAGTTCAATGGCACTGGCACAATATGAAAAACAATCCCCGCTTTTTCTTGATTTAAGCGCAAGATAAGCTTCTCTTCTTGTATCATCATGCACGCCCGCGGTTGTGTAGCTTATGTTTGAGTTAATATATTTCCACACCGCTTTAATAACTTCATATTTGCTCATGTCGTCGGTTAAAATTTCAGCAAAGATATCTTCGCACAACTTATCCATCATTTCCTTGGTAACAGAAGCATCATGAAGGATAACACTGGTCTTTTGTCTTGTTTCATTTCCGGCATAATCTTTTGCAACGATATATGCTGTATATGTACCTGCATAATCAAGGTTAACAGTCGAAGTATCAAGGCTGAGCTCACAATATCCCGAGTTGTCGCTTGCGTCAACAAGTGCCCTCCAGATTAATTGTGTTCCAAGATCCGCAACTATCTCTTCAGGATATGAATTAATAACAGGAACTTCATTATCCAGCGCAGGCTCAAAATAGGATTCATACACTGTCTTGTTTCCACTCTGGTCCTCGATAGCGATTTTAACATTAAGTTTTTCGTCAGTCATGATCTCAGGTGCATTTTCATAAGAAATACTTACAGGACCGACATCTTTTATGTCTTTCACAAATGATGCAGCTTCCGGAAGAGCCTGTCCCGGATATGCATATTGAGGTTCGACCGTTGCTGTAGGCGGGATCGTATCCACTATAACAAGATGTGTTGAATATTCGTTTCCCTCAATATTCATTAAAAGAGAATACTCTCCCACAAGAGAAGTATTTATTACTGAAATATCTGTAACAAACTTTCCCGTTTTTCCAAACAGCACAAGTTCTTTTTCATCCGGGATCTTTCCACCGGCTTCAAGAACATATTCTTTTAAAAGGCAATCTCCTGTACTTATAATGTTTAAATCAATTTCTACATCTGTTTTGTTAAATGCTTCGTCCGTCAATCTTACTACAGCTGTAGACTTGCCTACATTAAAGAAATCCGGCACAGATATGAATTCATAAGTTATAGATGTGGCATCTTTAACGTCCGTAACGCATTGCTCAGGTAAAAGCATTGTTCCTACAGGAATTGTTATTTGCAGTGCTTTTGCTTTTGGAGCTTTTGAGTCTTCAACATGTACAGGTACTGTATATTCTTTTTTATCTATTGTTATCTGAGCCGTATAGTCACCTATATGATTAATGACTGCTTTACCGTCTTTTACATACTTTGCCGCAAAATCTCCGCTAAAATATGCTGTATGTCCTTCTTCAAGAAGAAATTCATCTGCGGTAAATGTATTCCCTGCTTCTACAACGGCGTTTTCAGGCAAAAAATTATTAAAAAAGGAACAGGCGCCAAAACCTGAAACAAAAATTACAAATACGACCAAACTAAAAATAGTTTTTTTACGAAACATATAAGCCTCCAAGCATTATGCTATCTCGCCGGTGTATCCCCCGGTGTTTATATATAGCACATCCGCTTTCTCTCTTTCTTCTGATAGAAATTTACTCATACCATAAAAGGCATTTATATTATATGTCGGATCGAGTAAAATTCCATCAGTTTTATAAATATTTTTTCTTAAATCTAATAGTTCTTCATCCGGATGTCCATAATCATTTTTATCTGTCTGTATTACATTAATTGAGTCTTCAAGGATAAGATCCGGGAAGAATCCGTTTCCGCTTTTTATAAATCTGTCAATTTCTTTTGCTGCTTTCCCGGCTTTATTGGCAACCGCAAATGATATAACCTTTGGGAGTTTTATTCTCGATGCGGCGCAAAGGAGTCCGGCATGAGTGGTACCGCTTGCACATGGTAAAAAAATGTATTTCGGATGGATGTTCTTTTCTTCCAGTTTTGTAAGGCTGTCTACGGCGACTGAAACATATGCGTTCAGGGCACTTGTAAGATGTCCTCCGGTAGGTACCAAGAATACTTTTTTACCTTCTTTTGTAAGATTTTCAGCATATTCAGAAGTTTTTAAAAGAGTGGCAAAAGTGCCAACGGTCTCTACTTTCGCTCCTAAAGAAAGAGAAATCTTAACATTTTGTGTGGTATTTTCATTAAGCGAATCTTGCGTTAACAGTATAACACATTGGATTCCAAGGAGAGCTGCAACTTCCGCAGTAACTCTTATATGGTTTGAGTATGCGGAACCGTTTGTAAGCAGAACATCAGGCTTTTGCCGTATTATCTCCGGAATAAGATATTCGTAAAAACGTACTTTGTTTCCGCCGAAAGCAAAGTCTGTAGGATCGTCTCTGAACATAAAAACTCTGTTTCCGTACAGAGCTTCTTTAAGGCAGATCAATTCTGATTCCTTTTTTAATAGTTTGTATTTTTCTGCAGGCATTTTATTTTACCGTCTTTCTGTATTCCAAAAGTCCCGTTCTGTCGATCTTTCCGTTTCTGTTATGTAATAACTTATCCATAAATATATACTCATGCGGCATCATATATTTCGGGAGTTTTTCGGAAAGATCTTTTCTTAACTGCTTACGGTTAATGCTGTCACATTCCGAAAATAAAATAATTTTTTCGTCATCCTTATCAAAAAGGCAGGCGCAGTCCTTTATATAATCAAGAGCCCCGGCCATTGCTTCTATGTCTCCCAATTCAATTCTGTGTCCCATATGTTTGATCTGTGCATCTTTTCTTGAAACACATACATAATTTCCGTCTTTAAGTCTTTTTCCGAAATCTCCTGTATGATAGATCCTGCCATTAAAGCCTTTTTCTTCAAACACAATATTTTCGAATGCTTTGGCTGTTTTTTCGGGATCGTTGTAATACCCCAGGGCAAGTCCGGTTCCGCTTACACAGATTTCTCCTTCATCAGAAAGTTTGCCGTCTTCAAGCAAAAAAATATTTGAGGTACTAAACTCTTTGCCTATAGGAAGTATCGTATCTTCATC
>JAILFQ010000324.1 GCA_024697505.1 Lachnospiraceae bacterium | reverse complement strand
AGAGAAACCTTAAGACCTTCAAGTCTTTCCTTGGTGCAGAAGCAGTAATAAGCAGCTCCCTTATCTATAAGCTCCTTGGCATACTTCATGTAAATTCCCGTTCTTACTCTTTCACTCTGTACATACGGTCCGCAGCCTTTTTCCTTACCCGGGCCTTCATCAAATTCAAGACCTGCTTCCTTCATGGTACGGTAGATAATATCTACTGCGCCTTCCACAAAACGTTCCTGATCCGTATCTTCTATTCTGAAAATAAAATCTCCGTCTTCATGTTTTGCAATAAGATACTCATAAAGAGCTGTTCTTAAATTGCCTACATGCATTCTGCCTGTAGGGCTTGGTGCAAATCTTGTTCTAATCTTTTCCATTTTGTATCTCTCCATACTCTCTTATTTCTTTATTCGCATACATACGCAAATAAAATATTCTACAAAAAACCACTTTACATTATAAATCCCGAAATAAACTTTGTCAAAAAATATAATCAAAAAAGACCGCCCTGAAAAGGACGGTCCAAATGATGTCTTGCATTTATTTTTCAGCCTCCGAGGTAGGCCTTCTTGATCTCTTCGCTCTTTAAAAGATCTGCCCCCGTTCCGGAAAGAACAATGTTTCCGGTTTCAAGTACATAAGCTCTGTCGGAGATCGCAAGGGACTTATTTGCATTCTGCTCCACAAGCAGGATCGTGGTCCCCTCTTTATGTATTTCTTTAATGATGTCAAAAACCTGGTTTACAAGCAAAGGAGACAGGCCCATTGATGGTTCGTCAAGCATTAAAAGCTTTGGATGGCTCATTAACGCCCTTCCCATTGCAAGCATCTGCTGCTCACCGCCGGATAAAGTCCCGGCCACCTGGTTCTTTCTTTCAGAAAGTCTTGGAAACTTGCTGTATATCATCTCCAGGTCTTTCTTGATCTGTTTTTTATCATTTTCTATATAAGCCCCCATAAGAAGGTTTTCATATACCGTAAGCTCCTGGAATATTCTTCTTCCTTCCGGGACCTGTGTCATACCAAGGTGGACTATTTTATGTCCCGGTACTTTGGTAATGTCTTTTCCTTCAAAGGTAACCGTACCATCTTTTATCGGAATAAGCCCCATAATACTCTGCATTGTGGTAGTCTTTCCGGCGCCGTTTGCCCCTATAAGGGTTACTATCTCGCCCTCATTTACCTCAAAACTTATTACGTTAAGGGCACGTATAACGCCGTAATAAACCGATAGATCCTTTACTTCAAGTAATGCCATTTACACGTCCCTCCCTACTTTCCAATATATGCCTTTACAACTTCGGAATCGTTCAAGGCCTCGTCAACCTTACCATGATAAAGCTCCGTACCAAAGTTAAGAACGGTTACTTCGTCACAAAGTCCGGAAACAAATTTAAGGTCATGTTCGATAAGAAGAACCGTAACATCAAATTTGTCCTTAATAAATCTGATGGTTTCCATAAGTTCGGCTGTTTCGTTAGGATTCATCCCTGCTGCCGGCTCATCCAGAAGAAGAAGTTTCGGATTGGTGGCTATTGCTCTTGCAATCTCGAGTTTTCTCTGCTTTCCGTACGGCAGATTGCAGGCAAGACTGTTTCTTTCCTCTTCAAGCCCAAAGATATTAAGGATCTTCTTTGCATGGGCTCTCATTTCCTTTTCCACTTTAAAATGTCTCGGAAGTCTGAAGACCGTAGAGAAAAAGTCAACTTTATACTCCGGTCTGTTGTGGAGACCAACCATTACATTTCTTACAACCGTCATGTTGTTAAAAAGTCTTATATTCTGGAAGGTTCTTGCAATACCCTTATGGTTTATCTTCTCCTGAGAAAGACCGTTAAGCTCTTTTCCGTCAAGGTAAAACGTTCCTTCCGTAGGTTTATAAACTCCGGTAAGAAGGTTAAACACCGTTGTTTTTCCTGCCCCGTTAGGGCCTATAAGGCCGTATATGCAGCCCTTCTTAACCTTTAAATTAATATCCTGGCAAGCTTTCAGGCCTCCGAAGGTAATTCCGAGTTTTTTTGTCTCAAGTATGTAATCTGTCATCGCTCTTCGTCACCGCCCTTTCCCAAAAGATCTTTCTGTTCTGTAACATCAACGGAAAGAAGCTCGTCCATCTGTATCTTCGTAGGAACGCGGGCCCATTTTGCTTCATCATCTCTGACATAGGAAGGGTCCACCTTTTTCTTGATAAATCTTCCCACAAAATTTCCAAGATTGTACTTTTCTCTGAAGCCCTTAAGCCCCGGCGCGTTGTTATAAATAACAATGAGAATAAGAACAAGTGCATACACAAAATTCTGGAACACCGCCAGGTCTCCGGTAAGCACCGTCGCAAGCTTAAGATTAAGGAAAGTGATAAGCGTTGCTGCAACAATTGAGCCGTTAATGGAACCCATTCCACCAAGCACAACCATTACAAGTATTTCTATGGAATAATTGTAACTGAATTTTGTGCTCTGTATGGTGTAGTTGGAAAAGCTGTATAAAACTCCCGCAACCCCGGCAAAAAATGATGATACCGTAAAAGTAAGAAGTTTATACTTTGTTACGTCTATGCCCATGGCACGAGCGGCAATTTCAGAATCTCTTACAGCTGTTATGGCACGCCCGTGTTTACTTCTTAACATGTTCTGTATAACAAGAAGGGTTAAGAAAACACATACAAAAGCAACTATAAAAAGATATTTACGGGAATATCTCGGAGTGTCCAGTCCAAGGGCACCACCGAAGGATTCTCTGCTTGAGTTCATAAACAGGCTTCTTACAATCTCTCCGAAAGCAAGAGTAACTATTGCAAGAT
>JAILFQ010000313.1 GCA_024697505.1 Lachnospiraceae bacterium | reverse complement strand
CAGATCCTGATCTTCTTGTAGACGGCACATACGACAGACAGGTAGCCGGCTTTAAGGAAGGTAAGTATGCATTTATTACACAGGGTAACTGGTGCGTTACTTCTCCTGATGACGTAAACTTTGAATGTGGTTTCGCTCCTTATGCATTTGAGGACGGAATCAACACTATCATTGCAGGACCGCCAAGTTACTGGGTAGCTTACTCTGAAGGTAACGTTGCCGGAGCAAAGGCTTTCTTTAATTGGTGTGCAGGAGATTCCGCACAGAACATCCTTGTTAATAAGGCAGGTCTTGTTTCTCCGTTTGACGATTGCAAGTATGAAGCTGTTAACCCATTCTATAAGAGCATGAAGTCTTTCATAGACGCAGGCAACTATTCAGGATGGCATACAATGCTTAAGAAAGACGGACTTCAGAACGTAACATGCGTTGTATTCTCAGATTATGCACAGGGCAAACTTACTGCAGAAGAATTTGCAAAAGTTATGTCACAGGTAATAAAGACTTACTACGCAGAATAATCATTTGGGGGGGCAGTGCAATGTGCTCTGCCCCTTTTTGAATTTAAAGAAGGGATTAAATTTTTGAAAGGAGCCGAATTATGCATGAGTTTTCAGCAGGAAGAAAAATTACATCTTTCGCTTTAATTGCCGGCGGCCTCGGACTACTTATTTTTGGGCTTGTAATTGCTATTATCGGTACGGGCAATCCTTTTAGGGGCGCCTTTATGATTGGGGGTACAGTTGCTTTCTTCGTTGGTTTATACCTGTTTCCGACTTTTAAGCACCACAGAACTATAGTAAATATCATTTTTCTGTTCCCTCTTTTATTTGCTTTTGCCGTAACCGTAATTATTCCTCTTATTCTTGGTATTGGCTACTCTTTTACCAACTGGGACGGAATAAGGGTTACCAAAGCACTTGGTTTAGAAAATTATATAAGAATGTTTAAACAGCCGGGCTTTTTATGGTCCGTTTTAATAACAGTCTTATTTGTTATATTTAATATTGTGCTGGTTAACTTTGTTGCCTTTCTTCTTGCTCTTCTTTGCACAAGCAAGCTCAAGGGGATCGGATTTTTCAGAGCTGCCTACTTTATTCCTAACCTCATTGGCGGAATTGTTCTGGGTTACATCTGGCAGTTTATCTTTTCCAGCGTATTTACAAAGCTTACCACTGCTCTCTTCGACCAGAGATATTCCATGCTTTCGGAAACAAAAACAGCCTTTATAGGCATTGTTATTGTTTATGTATGGCAGTACGCAGGCTACATAATGCTTATTTACATAACCGGTCTTAACACAATACCGGGAGACGTTCTGGAAGCCTCCGCAATAGACGGTGCCTCCAAAACACAGACACTTTTTAACATAAAGCTTCCAATGATAGCTTCCACAATTACGATCTGTACCTTCCTTACACTTACATCCGCTTTTAAACAGTTTGATGTAAACCTTGCTCTTACAAACGGTACAGGTTCCGTAGCAAACTTCTTTGGCAACTACCTTACAAACGGAACGCAGATGCTTGCCCTTAACATTTACAACACAGCGGTTATAAACAACCAGTACGCGCTTGGACAGGCAAAAGCAGTGTTCTTCTTTGTGGTGCTTGCCATAGTTTCTATAATCCAAATTCGTATTTCCAATAAGAAGGAGGTGGAGCTGTAATGAAGACTAAAGAAAAAGTTTCCTCTTTGATCATTAAAACCGTAATTGCGGTCCTTGTTGCAGCTTATGTCCTCTTCCCTTTCTTCCTTGTGGTTATCAACTCCTGCAAGGCTACGGAAGATATTACCGCTAATCCTATCGGTTTTAAGGGAATAAGTTTTGCAAATCTTGTTTCTAACTTAACAGATGTAATAAACAATACGCATTTCCGCTTCTGGTATGCAATTCTGGTATCATTTGTGGTTACCCTGCTCTCTCTTGTGCTTCTTGCTCTGCTTGGGGCAATGGCAGCCTGGGTAATCTGCAGAAACCACACAAAATGGTCTGCCGCAATCTACTTTACCTTTATTGCATCAATGATAATTCCATTCCAGGTGGTAATGCTTCCGCTTATTTCTACTTTCAGAGACGTTGGCAAATTTATGGGAATTCCCATGCTGCAATCCGTTTCCGGACTTGTATTTGCCTACCTTGGATTTGGCGGAGCAATGACAGTGTTTATTCTTACGGGATTTATAAAGGGTATCCCTATCACCCTTGAAGAAGCGGCCTCCATAGACGGCTGTTCCCCGGAGCAGACCTTCTTCCGCATTATCTTTCCGCTTCTTAAACCTGTAATTACAACAGTTACAATCTTAAACGGCATGTGGATCTGGAACGACTACCTCTTACCGTCCATGATGCTCGGCCAAAACGGCAAGATTAAGACCCTTCCCGTAGCAGTACAGGCCTTTGTAGGCTCCTACGTAAAACAATGGAATCTTATTCTTGCAGCCGCAATGCTTGCAATAATTCCGATCGTAATCCTCTTCCTCTTTGCACAGAGGCAGATCATAGACGGAATGATAGAAGGTGCGGTAAAAGGTTAAAAACGATAATTTCAGAACTCGTGCATGTGCGCAAAAATGGCACTCCCGAAAAAGGGGGTGCCGTTTTTTAAGAGCAGGGCAGGCAAATGATATGCCATTTTTTGACACATCACCCCCGTCCCTTTATGTCATTTTTTATAATACCATGAGCAGCGTTCCCGCGCCTATTAAAAAACAGCCTACAACAGACTTTGGCGTAAACTTTTCATGTAAAAATATAAAAGCAAGTACCAAAGTAATTACAACACTCAATTTGTCTATAGGCACAACCTTTGAGGCTTCTCCCGTCTGGAGTGCTCTGTAATAGCAAAGCCAGGAAGCTCCGGTGGCAAGGCCTGAAAGAATTAAGAATATCCAGCTTTTAGTGCTTATCTGCCCAATGCCCTTCTGGGCGTTTGTAATGAAGACCATTCCCCAGGACATTAAAAGTACCACAACCGTTCTTATAGCAGTTGCAAGGTTGGAATTAACGCCATCTATGCCCACCTTGGCAAGAATGGAAGTTAACGCCGCAAATACCGAGGACAAAATTGCAAATACAAGCCACATATTAACATCCCTTTCTGCCGCTCTTGTGGTCTTCTATGGAGCAGGCATCTGCTTTGCCATACTCAACAAGCCCGACGTCCGCAGGGTCCAGAGTTATGCTTCCGTCTTCCAGGACAAAAGCAGGAATTCCCACATCTCCCACTTCTTTTGAATGATCAAAAGCCGGATTAGAATCTCTGAGCCTTGTAAATTTTCCCATGTTTCTGATATTCTCGCCGATATTAATGTACTCAAACTCGTCTTCCCGCCCCACTATCTGCTCGTGTATAAAATCGCAGTACGGGCATGTTGGCATTCCGTAAATTTTAATCATAAAAACACCTGCTTTCTTTTAATTTGTTTTATTTTGACAATATACCGTTTAAATTTCTAAGTCAATTTATTTGTATCAATGATATTTTTTTCGTTATCTTTAGGAAAAGGTGAAATTCCCGGGATATTAGGCATCCAAGTAGTTAAAATGTCCTGTTTTAATTTTTGCATTTTTCTAATCTCTCGAGATACTTTATATATATCTGTATTAGAGTACAAAATCGGTTTTATAGTCAAAGCTGTCTCATCTACAGGCTTTATAATTATCCCCTCATCATCCGATGAAGATAATAATTCTATATAATTATCATAAAGTTTTGGACAGCAATCATAAATAAGTGCAGGAAAACTATGATATACATATTTTTTCTCAATATTTTCCGCATAATAAGGTGTAATAGTTCCATCATTCGGGTTAATAAACAGATGGCACCCTCCTTCCACAACTTTCCCGCGGATTAATACTATATCGTCCACATCAATTATTGCCCCGTGTATTCGTCCGATGCCTC
>JAILFQ010000276.1 GCA_024697505.1 Lachnospiraceae bacterium | reverse complement strand
CTCTCATATTCTTCCCAAGTATATTGAAGAGTTCGTAAGCTGTAAGATACAGGACGGTATGAGCTGAATTCAAAAGTTCTTTGGCTATGCAGTGGGAAAGGAAGGTCTTTCCGAGACCGGCATTACCATAAAAGAATAGATTTTCATAAGAAGAATCAAAATTATTGATAAATTTCTTTGTATAGTCGTATATACGACGCATGTTTTCCAAAGGAGTCAGTCCTGTTTTATCATTTTTGGTCCTGTTTGAATAATAACTGAATGAGAATGTGTCGTAATTTTCTTCTTCAAGAATCGGGCCAAGATTAGACTGTCTGTAAAGCAGATCCACAACAGCCTGCTTAAAACAATGGCACTGGCGGGTCCCGATATATCCTGTGTCTTTGCAATCCGGACACTTATAAACCGGCAGGAGGTAATCTTTTGGATACCCGTTTTCAACAAGGAGTCTGGATTTTCTTTCTGCCAATTCCCTGTTAGCCCTTTTAAGCTGTTCAAGAGAATTTATTCCTTCCGCACTCTTTCTTGCAAGAAGTGCCGCTCTGGCATACTCCATGGAGTTATTGATTACCTGCTCGTTAAGTTTGCCATATTCGGGAATCTTTTCTTCAATCTCTTTTTCTCTTTCGTCAAGGAGCCTTCTCATCTCCGACTGCCTTTCGTCGTAGTTTCTTAAGATGGCGTTGAACTGACTGTTTTTAAGTGGCATTGTTCCCTCCCGTTTTTACTGCTAATTCTGAAGAAGTATACGTTCCAGATTGTCGTACTCCTCTTCTGTGTACTTACGCTGCGGATAACTGTTGTACGCTGCGGCGGATTTTGTAACTGCCGGCTTTACAGCACTATTCGTATTTGTTTTTGCGTAAGAAGTGTTCTTTCTTCCGTTTTCGGAAGAGCGGTTAGCGGCTTCCCCATCTTTTACTTCTTTTAAGGTCTTATAGCCTTTTTTCTCCCAATCCATAAGGACCTTGTTTGCGTAATTCCATTTTGGACTGCCTGTCTGCATTAGAGCAATATTGCAGGCTTCTTCTATCAATTCCGGACTGTAGTTCTTCTTTTTCCATGCAAGAACCATTGCTTTTTCTTTACCACCCGGAAGTCTTCCAAGATTGAAAGCTCTGTTAACTGCTGCGTAGCTCTCGCTGTACTTGATGTTATAGTCCTCTGCCTCTGCTATTGTAGTAACACCTTCTTCGTACCAGCTAACGGCTACTGTTTTTATATACTCAATATTTCTCTTGCCCTTTTCCCCACAACAGTAATCAAAAAGATAAATTGTAAGCTGCTCGGAGAAACCAAGTTGCTTCTTTACAAAAAGAATAAAATTCTGATCGACCGGTGAAAGGAAACGTCCAAGAAGGGTACTGGCAATATTCATTATGCTGTTAATATCCTTCTCTCCGCAAAGGCGGTTAAGCTCTTCGCTGGTGTACTCTTTCTCTTTATAAAGTTCTTTTCTCTTAGCTTCAAGCGAAATAATAGGCGCATTGTTTTCCGGTGCATCCGTCTGCGCTGTTCTTACCTCTTCCGTCTTCTCCACTGCTGCCTTTGCAGACTTTTCCGAAGGACCGGCAAGAAGATCCAAAAAAGTTATTCCCTTAATGCCATCCTTGTCCTTCGCAACCGAAAGAACATGTGCCTTTTCCCAATAAGAAAGCGCGCGAAGTATGTCCTTTTCTGTTTCATCAAGTTCTTCTGAAGCCTGCTCCACAGAAAACGGATGACCGTCCCCTGACATGCAGCGCAAAAGATAGAGATAAACCTTTACATATGCTCCGTTCGCCCCTAACATATACCTATCTATAAAAACATTCGGAACCACCGTTGCCGAAATTTCACGTTCTGAACTAATAATTATGTTTCCCATAGCCCCACCCTTTTAAGAATTTTTGCATTTCCCAGATGCAAGATGGAGTATAACATAAAAGATATTTTTAAGAAATAGCTCCACTTTTGTATACTCAGTGTAGAATAGAAATGTGGATATTGTGGATAACGTGGTTAATTTCTTTTCGAAGAACTGTAACGCTTTAAATATCATACTTTGGACCAAGGTCGCAAAAAAATAATCCACAGCGAATATGTCTGTCAAGCACTTTTTTTCGCTGTGGATAATGTTCATAATTTATCTTCCAAGTAATGATTCGCCGATTTTTACTACATCTCCGGCGCCCATAGTTATTAACAAATCATTTGCTTTTGAAAATTTTAAAAGAAAATTTTCTATCTCGTCAAATGTCGGAAAATAGTAAACTTCTTTACCATTTCTCTTAAGTTCCTTTGCTATATCCAAGGAAGATATTTCCTTTTTATCTATTTCTCTTGCAGCATAAATGTCTGCCAAAACCACCACATCCGAGTGGGATAAACTCTCTACAAAGCCTGAAAACTGGGACTTTGTACGGGTGTAGGTATGTGGTTGAAAAATTGTAATGATCCTGTCATGTACACATTTGGATGCGGCTTTAAGGGTTGCAAGAATCTCTGTTGGGTTGTGGGCATAATCATCATATATTCGAATACCCCCAAGAGTACCTTTAAGTTCAAATCTTCTTTTAGCCCCATGGAAATCTTTTAAAGTATTAACCGCACTTTCAAAGCTGACGCCAAGCTTCATTGCCATGGCAATTGCCGGAAGAGAGTTGGAAACATTGTGGCGTCCCGTTACTCCCAAATGCACTCTTCCAAGACATTTACCCTGCATATAAAAATCGTACACACCACAACCGTAGTCATCAAATGATATGTTGGCTGCTGCATAGTCATATTTTTCTACTTCTGTAGTCAAACCTGCTTTCCCTGATGACGCATTACCGGCTTCATTAGTTGTTCTATCATATGTTCCGCCATTTGTATCATCATTTATTCCATCATTTGTTTCGTTGAAGGTTCCGAAAGCCACGCCATAAGTTTCCACCTTGCAGGAGGCATCTTTTGTAAGCTCTTCTGCCCTATCTATTTCTCCGTTTATAATAACCAGCCCGTTTTCAGGCACCAGTTCTATATACTTCTTAAAGGAAGCCCTTATATTTTCAAGATTCTTAAAGTAGTCTAAGTGGTCTTCTTCTATGTTAAGGATTATTTCGTGAGTAGGACGAAGGCTTAAAAACGCATCCTTATACTCGCAAGCTTCCGCAACACAAGTAGAACCATTTCCCAAACGGAAGTTACCGTTTAATTCGTTTAAAACAGCCCCAACAAAAAGAGCAGGATCTTTTTCTGCGTTAAGGAGCATTAAAGAGAGCATTGATGTTGTAGTGGTTTTTCCGTTTGTTCCGGAAACACAAACCCCTTCCTTAAAGCTTGAAAGCACCTGAGAAAGCACTTCCGCTCTTGTAAGCATCGGCTTTCCGGTTGCCTTTGCAGCAACAAGTTCAGGATTGTCCGCAGAAATGGCAGCGGTGTAAACAAAGGCATCTATGCTGTCTGTTACGTTCTCCGCCACCTGCTTAAACACTACTTTTATTCCGTTATTAACAAGCATTTCGGTCTGCTCATTCTCTGCTCTGTCAGAACCGGTAACTTCCATTCCTCTGCTCTTCAGGAACAGAGCAAGACCGCTCATGCTTATTCCGCCTATCCCTATAAAATGAATATGTTCTTTCTTATTAAAATCTATCTTGTACATTACTCCACCTTGTATTTTACACGGCTATTTACGTAGCTGAATTTTATACTACTCTCCGGCAGTATTTTACACTGATCTCTATCGATATTTTATACTACTCTCCGGCAATATTTTACACTAATCTCTATCGGTATTTTATACTACTCTCCGGCAACTTCTTTCCTTATTTCAATTATGCGGTCCGCAAGTTCTTTTATTCCCTCTCCCGTTTTACCGCTTATGGCGTAAATCTCCGCCTTTGGGTTAAGAGAAAGAATTCTTTCCTTTGCAAGATCCATACTAAAATTAAAATACTCCATTGTATCAATTTTGTTAATAAGCACAATGTCGCATACCTGAAACATTAAAGGATATTTAAGCGGCTTGTCGTCTCCTTCCGGCACAGAAAGTATCATTATATTTTTGTGGGCGCCGGTGTCAAATTCTGCAGGACAAACCAGATTTCCTATATTTTCAAGTATTAAAAGGTCTAAATCCTCTGTTTTGTACTCCATAAGGGCGCGGGTAACCATGTCCGCATCTATATGGCAAAGACCGCCGTTGTGGATCTGCAAGGACTCAACTCCGGTGGCATCCGCAACACGCTGGGCATCCACGCTGGACTCTATGTCCACATCCATCTCCCCTATTTTAAGTTTTCCTTTAAGAGCATTTATAAGCGCGGTAAGAGTCGTGGTCTTGCCGCTTCCCGGACTGCTCATAAAATTTAAGAAAAGCGTCTTTTGCGCTTTCAGCTTTTCACGAATAAGGTCCGCCGCTCTATCATTTGCGGCAAAGGCGCTTTCGTGAATTTCTATAACACGTACCTGTCCCATTTATGGTTTCTCTCCTACTTACTTATCAGGTGGCTTGCCTGGTTACTGAGTTAATCGACTGCTTATCAGGTGGCTTGCCTACTTACTGAGTTAATTGTCTGCTTATCAGGTGGCTTACCTGCTTACCGGTTAACTTTTTTCTTATCAGATTGCTTACCTGCTTACCGGTTTAATTGCCTGCTTAATTATCGGTTTACTTGTTGATTTCTTTTACTCTATCCACAAGAAAGTCCGCCAGTTCTTTTACGCCTTCCCCTGTCTTTGCGGAAATATAAAAGATCTTTATGTTAGGGTTGTCGGCCTTGGCGTACTTTTCAGCTTTTTCCTTACTAAAGTCAAAGACCGGCAAAGCATCTATTTTGTTAACAACCATTATGTCGCACTCTCTGTACATAAGAGGGTATTTAAGCGGCTTGTCATCCCCTTCCGGCACGGAAAGAAGGGTAAGCTTGATCTGGGCCCCTGTGTCATATTCTGCCGGGCAAACAAGGTTGCCGATGTTTTCCAGCACAATAAGGTCAAGGTCGTCCCTGTTAAAAGCACGAATCCCCTGGCGCGTCATATCCGCATCCAAATGGCACATACCGCCTGTATGCAGCTGAATTGAAGGGATTCCCGCATCCACCATGGTCTTTGCATCCACGTCCGAATCTATATCCGCTTCCATAACGCCCATTTTAATGCGCCCCTCAAGAGCTTTGTTAAGCGCAAGAAGCGTTGTTGTCTTGCCGCTTCCCGGCCCGCTCATAAGGTTTAAAAGACAGATTTTCTTGCTTTTAAGCTCCTCCCTAAGAAGGGCTGCATCTGCGTTATTGTCCTCTAAAATGGACTCCTTTAATTCTATTATTTTAACTTCTTCCATAGTTTTTCCTTACATTCCTAAATGATATGCCCCATTATAGCATAGATTTCCAATTATGGGATATTTTTTTGAAAAGCTTCCTGCGTGTAGTGCTTTTCTGACCGGAAGCCTTCCTAAAGCACTACATTTTTCCATAAAGCTTCCTGCGTGTAGTGCTTTTCTGACCGGAAGCTTTCCTAAAGCACTACACTTTAGCGAATAGCTTCAATAATGTAGTGCTTTTCCAACCGGAAGCTTTCCTAAAGCACTACACTTTAGCCAAAAGCTTCAATAATGTAGTGCTTTTCTAACCGGAAGCTTTCCTAAAGCACTACACTTTAGCCAAAAGCTTCAATAATGTAGTGCTTTTCTACCCGGAAGCTTTTTTCTTGATGACAGAAGGGGGAGATTTATGTTATATATATGCATTAGAATTCTCTGTATGAAAGAAAATATATTAACTCGAAAAGACAGTAGCAGAAATGCATTTGACACATGCTAATAAACACAGCAAAAGGAATACATTTTAAACAAACCGGATAATAACTGTAGAAATACAACAGAAAGAGAGCCTCCCATGAAACATTTAAAATTCGAAAAAGCCTTTTTAAGGCGTGTTGCCTTTGTTGCCCTTCCAATACTTATACAAAACTTTATTACAAACTTTGTAAGCCTTTTGGACAACATAATGGTCGGACAGATTGCCACAGAGCAAATGAGCGGTGTTGCCATTGTAAACACCCTGCTTTTTGTGTTTAACCTTGCCATATTCGGGGCGGTTTCCGGCCCGGGCATATTTACAGCCCAGTTTGTAGGCAAAGGAGACTTGGACGGAGTAAGGCAGACCTTCAGGATCAAACTTATATTTGTTGTTGTCCTTGTAATAGTAGGAATTGCTGTGCTTACCCTTTTTCAGGACAGGTTAATACTTCTTTATCTCCACAAATCAAGCGAAAACATAGACATTGCGGCAACACTTTCATACGCAAAAACCTATCTGGAAATAATGCTTGTAGGCATGGTACCTTTTGCACTTGCCAATGCCTACTCCGGCACCTTAAGAGAGTCCGGAGAGACCATAGTTCCAATGGCAGCAGGCATTACAGCGGTTGTAATAAACCTGGCCCTCAATTACATTCTTATTTTCGGTCACTTTGGCGCACCAAAAATGGGCGTAGCCGGTGCCGCACTTGCCACCGTTATTTCCCGCTTTGCGGAACTTGCAATAATAGTTTTTTACACTCATACACATACAAAAAAGCTCCCTTTTATAAAAGGAGCTTTCAAAGGTTTCCATATTTCAGGAAGCTTGTTCAAACAAGTGCTTATAAAGGGTACCCCTCTTTTTGCAAATGAGTTTTTATGGTCCCTTGGTATGTCCGCTGTAACCCAGTGCTACTCCACAAGAGGCGTAGAAGTGGTTGCAGCCTTTAATATTTCAAATACAATTGTAAACTTATTTAACGTAGCCTTTATTTCCATGGGCTCCGTTGTAGCAATAATAATAGGGCAGGAGCTTGGCTCCGGCCATTTGGACACCGTAGTAGACACAGACAGAAAGCTTATTTTTATTTCTGTTGTAATGTCCATGGTACTTGGTGCAGTCCTCTTTGCAATGGCACCGCTCTTTCCTAAGCTTTACAACACAAGCCCGGAAATACGCCTCCTTGCCACCCGCCTAATGATGATAGCTGCCTGCTTTATGCCGGTTTCAAGCTACCTTAACGCAGCCTACTTTACCCTGCGTTCCGGCGGAAAGACCTTAATTACCTTCTTCTTCGATTCATTCTTCCTTATTGTATGCTCCTGGCCTGTAGCCTTTATGCTTTCCAGGTTTACTGACATTCCAATACTTACCATGTATACGGTAATTCTTGCTTTGGACTTCATAAAAGTACTTATAGGGCATATTCTTATAAAAAAGAAAATATGGATAGTAGATATGGTAAAGTAACTTACTATCTTGGCAGATAAAATGTCTGCTTTGGTCCGGTATCATTTGTAAGAAGTCTTGGGTCCCTAAGCCGGAAAAAGTAAATGATAGCGCAATAAAGGTCTCCGGTGCAGCCTCCAAAATGAATAGCAAAAAGGAAGAGGGAAACAACCTTTACAGGAAGGGCAGCTGCCACAAAAACAGGCACAAGAAAAACTATGTTAAATACAAGGAAAGGCGCCAGCGTTGCAATAATGGATGCCTTTCTGTAAACATAGATGTGCGGCACGCCACAGTATGCGCAGGAGAGTTTAAGCCCAAAGGTAAGCTTTTGCTTTGTTAAAAGCTTGTATGCTGCACCGTGGGTAAGCTCGTGCAAAACAATGTAAACAAGGGAAATGAGACAGCCTATAAGGTAAATGGGGTCTCCAAGATCCAAAGATGCGTCATCTGGCATTATCAGGGCTATCCCTACAAGAAAAATGCCAAGTGTTATAACCGTTGCAATAAGGTTGAACGCAACCGCAAAGCCCTTGTTTGCCGCATCCACCCTGTATACTTCTTCATAGCCATCCGGCAGGGTTGTCTCGTAGTTTTTCATAAGCTTCCTCCTCCGATTTTTCTCTATAGCATGTAAGGCACTCTTACAAATTGCTCATTCAGAACCCGCTTCACTCTTTACCAATAAAAGTATAAATGCTTCTGCGCATCTCTGCAATCCTCGCGGAGCATATATCTCATTCAGAGATTAAAATCCGGCTGAGATATACTCAAGCACTGATGGCTGATATATTCCGCCAAAACCGGAATCCTTCCAACCGTCTTTACTTCCTGTATGAAGAAAAGTGCCGGAAACAGCGTCAAAGCAGGCATTTCTGTACTCTATAAACACAGAATCCCCTTCGTCCTCAGTCTTTGAATAATTTACGTTGTAAATACCGTTTTCTCTCTTAAGAATGGCTTCCACAACGTAACCCTCATCCTCTATTGCCTTTGCAAGATCAAAGCCGCAGGCCTTCTCAAGGTCTTCTCTTGTGGCCGACTCTCCCACATACTCGACAAAATCCTCTGTTTTTCTGTCATAGTAAAAATAATACTCTTTCCATGAGTGGCCGGTATACATGCCAAATTCCTCTTCACCCTTGGTGTAATTGTAGCAAAGGTCGTAATCGCTGACTGTAAGCGCGTAATCGTTGGCATCTCCACGCTTTGCAAAATAACCAAGTCCGGAAACAGCAGAAGACTTTACAAGGCCGTCTTCCACATAAAGCAAGTGGCTAACGCTGTCTGTTGCAAAAGTTTCCACAACACTTACAAACGTTTTCTCGCCGGTAGGCATAACAGAAAAGATTGTATTTTCCATAACGGAAAAACTTCTG
>JAILFQ010000257.1 GCA_024697505.1 Lachnospiraceae bacterium | reverse complement strand
AACCGTCCTCCGCAATGTCTTCCGCAGCCTGAGCGGCAACTTCAGGGTCTACTTCTACAATTCCGTCTCTTATATCTTCTATTGCTTCAGAAAGAGTGGTAAATTTCTGGCCCTGCTTTAAGAGCATTTTCTCAACGAGCTGACGAAGCTGCTCTGTTCGCTGGTCGGCTTCTGCCTTCATTTTTTCCACTGTAATTTTGTCGTATTCCACCATTTCTGAAATGTTGGACGGCGTATATTCAGCAGCGGCCGTCTCCTCTGCCGTTGAAGGAAGCACTGCTTCCGTTAATGTCTTTTCTGTTTTCTTTTCAGGTTCTGTAAGCTTGTCTACTTTTGCTTTTTCAAAAGAACCTACTGCAGCTGCAAATCCGTTGATATCCATATCTTTTCCTCCTTTTAAGAAACAGGTCGTCCTTGACCCGGTGCATTTTATATAAGTTTTATCGGCAACAATTGGAAAAAACTTTATACCGCATTATTGCCAAGAAAGTAACTTGAAGGTAGAATACTAATAACAACAAAGAAAAGAGAAAGAAAAATTTATGAAAAGCGTAAAAGAAAATGCGTATGCTAAAATAAATCTTTGTCTGGACGTACTAGGTAAGCGTACAGACGGTTACCACGAGGTTAAAATGATAATGCAGTCCCTTGCTTTGTGCGATGTCTTAACCATAGAAGAGACACAGACCGGCAAGATAGAACTTTTAGCAACAAACGAGGAATTGCACCCGGATATTGCCTGGGATAAAACAAATCTTGTTTATAAAGCTGCAGAGCTTTTTTGCAATACATACGAAGGACATTTTAAAGGCCTTAGAATAAAAGTTGATAAACGTATTCCTTCCGCAGCCGGGCTTGCAGGCGGAAGTGCGGATGCGGCAGCTGTTTTTCGTGCTCTTAACAGATTGTACGATGTAAATGTTGAAGAAACCGTTCTTCAGGGACTTGGGGCAGAGCTTGGAGCAGACATTCCATATTGTGTAATGAACGGAACCGCCCTGGCTGAAGGGATAGGTGAAAAATTAACCGTTCTTCCCGCAGCACCGGGATTTTTTGTTCTGCTTGTTAAGCCTTCTGCAGATGTTGTTACCGGAAAAGTATACAAAGAAGTGGATAACTGCCCGGAGATTCCTCATCCTCATGTGGAAAACTGCCTTAAGGCGATCAGAGAAAAAAACAAAGACAGTCTTGCAGAAACTTTGGGCAACAGGCTCGAGGGTGTTACACGTAGGCTCGTGCCTCAGGTTAAAGAAATAGAAGAAAAGATGCTGTCCTTCGGAGCCGAGGCTTCAATGATGAGTGGAAGCGGTCCTACGGTGTTTGGACTTTTTGAAAGAGAGGAAGATATAAAAACAGCGAAAGATGCCTTTTTAAAAGAAGGTTATGGACCCAATGTGTTTATAACAGAGTTTAAAGGAAGAGAAGAATGAAGAGAAACGTTATTGTAACCGTACGAGGAAAACAATCGGATATGGAGAACGCAGAGCCAATCGAGGTTATAAGTGTCGGAAAGTACCTTGAGAAAGACGGAGTGCGTTATGTCTCCTATGAAGAAGTGGATGAAGATGGAAATATAACAAAAAATCGCTTCAAGATCAGATATAATTCCATGGACATGATAAAAGACGGGGTTGTAAAAACGCTTATGTCTTTTGAAGAAGGAAAGCAGGAATTTGCTCTTTATGAGACCCCCTTCGGAAGAATGGAAATGAAGATAGAAACAAAGGAACTAAAAATTTACGAAAGCCCGCAAAGCCTTAGTGTAAAGCTTTTATACGGGCTTACCGTTAATTCAACATTGCCTATAGACTGCGAACTTGATATTGAAGTTTGCGAGCAATGCAATTAAAAAAATTTAAGTAAATCTTCGGGAGTATGGGCAAAATCTGTTGCTCCATGCTCTTTTAAAAATTCGGGACTTCTGAAACCCCAGGTAACACTGATGCAAGGAAGGTCCGAATTTTTTGCTGTTTGAATGTCCACGTCGGAGTCGCCTATATAAACGGCATGTTCCTTGGAAACTCCGGCCTCTTTAAGGGCAAGATTTACAAGGTCCGGAGCCGGTTTGTTTTTATAGCCTTCTCTGTCTCCGATGGAAACATCAAAAAGTCCGTTAAAGAACTGCTTGCAAAGTATCTGCACAGCAAAATCAGCTTTATTGGAAACAACCGCGGTTTTAATGCCCAGAGCTTTGATCCGGGGAATAATATCTACTATTCCTTCGTAAGGGCTGGTATTGTCAGCACCATGAATCTTGTAGTGGGCTGCAAATATATCGTAAGCTTTTTTCAGGACTTCATCTGAAGTTCCTTCCGGAGCACTTCTTTTTAAAAGGGTAGGAACACCGTTACCTACAAAAGCCTTTATTTCTTCAAGAGTTCTTTCAGGGAAACCCAGATTTCTCATGGTATGGTTTACGCTGTTTTTTAAATCTTCCAGGGTATAAAGGATTGTTCCGTCCATATCAAAGACGGCAAGATCATACTTGTTTTTATTCATATAAAACCTCAAAAATTAGGCAGTGCAAAGCACTGCCCAATACTTTTATTATTTGTTCTTCTTTTTTGATTCTTTGGAAAGAGCCGCTTTCTGTGCGTTAGCTTCATCAAGCTTTTTTCCGGCTTTTGCTCGGAGTCTGGCAAAAAAGCCTTTCTTTTCCACATTTGTGTCAAGGCCGCTTCTAAGACCTTTTACGTCTATAATGTAGATACCGTTCATAAGAGCCTTAACTTCCTTTTTTACAGGAATAAGGTCAAATATTTTGGCATCACACATGCAACTTAAAACTCTTGGACCGATCTTTGCCTTAACAACCGGAACCTTAGATCTGCGAAGATACTTAGGTGTCTGGTCGACTACCACCTGTGGGAATCCGGCTTCTGACAGTTTCATCATTTTTTTGTCGATTACCAGAATTGAATAGGTCTGGGCACCAACCATCATATCTGCCTGAGCTTTTTCGGACTTTTTCTGCATCTTACTTCCGAATATCATAAGTGCAACAAGTGCAGCGAGGATTACAGCAAGAACAATTATTAAAACAATTGCCCATGTTGGCATAATTATTGTCCTCCTTTCGTTATATATTTTTTATTATTATCAAGCATTCCGGCAATGACGCTTCTTGTATAAGCGCCAAGTGCCTTCTTGTCATCAGGCGAAAGTTTATCCGGGTAAATAGGTTCCCCAAACTCCATAACTACGGGCCCTTTTTTTACCCAAGGGAAATGATTCTCAAGTATATCATCCGTACCGGATAAAGCAATAGGGATTATAGGACAATTTGCTTTAGCGGCTATTTTGAGCGCTCCTTCTTTAAATGGGAGCATTTCGTCTTTGTGGTTTCTGGTTCCTTCCGGGGCAATAAACATTGAGATGCCGTTGTTTATGTTTTCAATGCCTGTAAGAACCATTTTCAGTCCGTCTCTCGGGTCTTCTCTGTCTAAGAAGTAGCAATGTAAAAGTCTCATCCACCAGGAGAGGAAAGGCACTTTTCCAATCTGCTTTTTTGCAACAAAGCCAACCGGCACCGGTATGTTCGAGTAGGCAATAGGGGTATCCAGATAACTTCTGTGGTTGGTTACAAAAAGCATGGAACCATCCTTTGGTACTCTGTCTTTGCCTATTACTTTAAGCTTTATTCCGGTAGGAATAAGGGTGAATTTAAACCCGAATCTTATGAACCATTGTGCTGCTTTGTGGCAGGCTATAGGATTAAACTTCTTTACAATAAGAAGAATTAAGAACGCTGGTAAAGTTATTATAAAGAATAACAAATACCCAAGAAGCATTATAAGCGTACGCATTTTATTCCTCCATGCCGTTATTGCCGGATTTATTGGTCTTTATTTCTTCGACTCTCTCTTCCCAGTAATAATTTATTAAATAGTAACTCTCGTTACTACTGTAGTCCGGGTAGCCGCCTTCAAGTGTAATGATCGAACCGAAGGTCTCGCTGGCTTCGTCTGTATCGTATTTTGGCGTGTAGAACAAAGGCGTATATAATCCCTCAAAAAGTACATTAAGACTTGTATTTCGCTGTGGAACAGTACATAAAAGCTTGCCTTCATACGTAAAGAAGTTTCCGAAGTAGTCGCGGACTATTTCTGTGAATAGGTATTCGCCTTTTCTGTTTTTTGCCACAAATCCGTCCCGGTCGTATACGGCGTCTCTGAATGCGGGAGCCCCGTTTTCGTATCGGTAAAGGGTGTCGTCATCATTGTAAACAAGTTCTTTGAATATAGGTTTGTCATTTGAATCTAGGGCTAATGTGCCATCAAGATTGAACACAGGCTCGCAGTAAGCAATCTGACTGAGGCCATCTTCATCTTCATAGTAGACAACAGAACCGTCTGTGTCGTGGACCATTAGGCTTGTGTAGTAGTTTCCCGTAACAGGAGATACGATGAAGTTTCCGTTTTCATCTGTTATGTATTTCTTTGCCGCGTATTTTTCCATAATCCTTATAAAGATTGGATTTGTATTATCTACAAGGCAGCTTTCGGAAAGCTTGGAAGCAGGAACTGTAATTGAGGTTCCGTAGTATTCTTCCAAAGTCATTTTATTGGTTGTGAGGTAGTAGGCAAGCTCCACTCCCACATATCTTATATGCCATGGTTCGTAGGCGTAGCCGGTAATGTCTTCGTCGCCTTCGGTGTAGCGTAGAATATACCCGTATTTCCAGCAATTGTTTTTAAGCCATATGCCTTCAGGCGTGGACTCAAACCTTGTAATAAGGTCGTAACCCACTTCTGCACAGGAAAGGTCCATTGCAAGACCTGTCTGGTGTTCGCTTGCTCCTGCCGGTGCCGAATAAAAATTGGTGTGGGCAGGCCCTTTTGTAAAGTAATTTGTAGAGTAAATCTCAAACTGTCTTGTGTAAGACCTGTAACCGGAAATACCCACAAGAGCTATTCCGTCTTTCTTTGCGTCTTCAACAAGGTCTTCAAGAGCGAATGCGGCATCTTTACGCAACATGCACCGGCTGCTGTAGGAACTTGTTGATGCATAAGGAATACGGCAGATAACCAGGTCTGACGGTTCGTAATCCGAAGGAAGCAGATAATCCCTGTTTACAAGGAAAGTGTAAGTGTTGAGGTTTAAATTGATCTCCTGCGGCGCTGCCGGAACTGCAGGAACCGGAGTCGGCTCCGGTGTAGGAGTGACAGTAGGCGCATTTGTAGGAGCCGGTGTGTTTGTAGGAGCCGGTGTATTGGTAGGAACCGGCGTATTTGTCGGTGCTTTTGTCGGTTCCGGCGTAGGACTCGTCTCCGCCTTTTCGGTTGGTGTAGGAGTTGCTGTACTCTCATTTCTTACGGGTTCTGTAACTGTAGGAGTATCTGTAACCCGGTTTTCTGTTGTTTGCGAAGGGGACTTATCACATCCCGCAAGAAGAACAGTGGCTACCATAACAGAAAGCCACAATAATTTTTTGGAATGAGCATGCTCGGACCCCCTAAAGAACATGTTGTTTTTCATAATTCAATCCCTGCTAATATAATAAGATAACCCGAATTAGAATGGAAACCCACACTAATTCAATTTATTATAACATAAAAAGTCAAGTCCACAAGTTTTT